>CAYIKX010000020.1:0-12289 GCA_964364025.1 uncultured Methanosarcinales archaeon | reverse complement strand
TAATTAATGCAATTGATAGCTTCATAATTTATCCGAGCCTGAATATAAGCATCAATTTGAATGCCAAGGTATTAGCTAATTCCCTTTTTGTTCTTGCAGGACATGTTAATTTGAGCAATGGAAGCAATGTGAGCAATAATTTAATTCGCATATTTTTAAATTCAACAGAACAAGGATTATCAAAGAACTTTATTGATGATACTGATACGGATTTCCTGAAAGGAAATTTAAGCGTCAATTCACAAGTTGTAGGGACTGGAGTTGGTGCAAATGTTACCTTAAGGTTTTCTGAAATTGCGCCGAATGGAAGCACTGTTTTGCTGATGCACTTCAACAATGATACAGGAACAGGAGAGAATGCAAGCTTGTTCCTGAATAATGCTACTTTCCAAAATGGAACTGGGATTGGGAATGGAAGTTGTAATCGTGATCCGAATTTAGGCTTCTGTCCTATATTTAATGAAAGCAATGCAAGGCTTGGAAAAGCCAGCGCAGAATTCAATGGAAGCAGGTACATTAATTTCACAGACAGGCCAAGCTTCAGGCCACAATCACATACAATAGAAGCGTGGGTTAAATACAACAAAATAGCTGTTGCATGTGTTGTTTGCAAAGCCTATGGAACAGGAGGTGATGATTCTTATGCTCTTGTAACAGATACTACTAGAGTGATGGCAGCTTATGTTTCAACTACTGCTGGCACTAAATATTTAACAGGAGGTTCCATATTTTTAAATCAATGGCATCATGTGGCACAGACTTGGGATGGCGCAACCTTAAGCATATATGTTGATGGTGTTCTTACTGGCTCTGCTGCAATCGGTGGTACCATAAATTATGATAATAATGATATGTTAGTAGGAGCTGATATAGATAATGGAAATCCGGATTTCTTTACGAATGGCAGCATGGATGAAATCGCAATATGGAACGTTACCTTAAGTCCTGAGATAATTGCAAAACACGCCGGATTGATAGAAGGAAATTTCACATCTCAAGTCTTTGATGCAAATACAAGCGCTAATTGGAGCTATATAAGCTGGCAGACTGCAAATGATTATCAAAGTGATTTAAGCAATTTGATTAATGCCTCAGCTGTTTTATACATGAAGTTTGACAATGCAACTGGAGAAAGTGAAAGACAATTAAATGAAACTCACAACGTAAGCAATGAACTAAATTTAGTTTTATACATGCCGTTTGATTCGGCAAGTGCGAAAGAACTGAAAGAAAATGGAAGCACATTATTATTATTGCATTTCAATAATGACACTGGAACTGGAGAAAATGCTTCGTTGTTTTTGAGCAATGCAACTTATGCAAATGGAGCTGGGATAGGAAATACAAGCTGTAATTTGGCATCATCACAATGCCCGATATTTAATGAAAGCAATTCAAAGCTTGGAAAGGCAGGAATGGAATTTGATGGAGCAAATGATATGATTAATGTAAGCATTGCCAGCCTGCTCAATGGCCTTTCTACAGTAACTGGAGAGTTTTGGATGAAGACTACACAAACAAGCCAGGGATATGTCGTCATAAAGAATGACGGAACAACTGAGTATTATCAGTTCAACATCAATGAGGCAGGAAGCGTTGGCAAAATGCAATTTAGGGTGAATACGGGCTCTGCCACTATAGTCATAAGCGCAGCCTCTATCAATGACGGCTACTGGCACCATGTTGCTGGAACGTATGACGGAAGCACTATGAGATTATATATAGATGGCGTGCTGGACAATTTCGCTGCGAAAACAGGCAGCTTAACCTCGACCAGCACTCCTTTGTTTATTGGCAGCAGAGATACCAGCACCGCTTATGCCGGCTCTCTTGACGAAGTCGCAATCTGGAACGTAAGCTTATCGTCAGAAATTATTGCAAAGCATTCTGGCTATGGAATTGACAAAAGCATTTACGGAAATAATGCGAGCTTGATGAATGGCTCTCATATTAATTTCACTAATTATAAGTTTGGAGAGGCGATGGAGTTTGATGGTGCAGGCGACTACTTCAATATATCAGACTCGAACAGCTTGGATGTTACTACAGCAGGAACTTTTGAGGCATGGGTAAAGCTGAATGGCATAAAAAGCCAAGCTTTCATTGGAAGGTCAGTAAATGGTTATCTGCTATATATGGATTCAACAAAAAAGCCTATTCTTGGAAAGAATGGAATTGATGGGGTTGCAGCCAATCTGGTCCTGGAAACTGGAAGATGGTACCATATAGCAGGAACTCACGGCTCCAGTACAAATAATGTATATGTGGATGGTGTCTTGCTAGCGAGCGGAAGCGGAGCAGATTTCAATGCACTAACTACAACTATTATGATTGGCAACAATCCGAATGTGCCTGATTCATGGAGCCTGAATGGCACTCTTGACGAAGTCGCAATCTGGAACACTTCCTTATCCAGTGATAAAATAGCAGAGCATGCTGGAGCTAAAGTTCTGGATTATTCTAATTACGGAAATAATGGAACAAGATTTAGCAATTCAACATCTGATAATGGAAGGAATTTTACAACAAATGCAAAATATGGCAAAGCTTTGGTGTTTGACGGGATAAATGATTTAGTGAATGTCAGCAATAGCAGCAGCTTAAACAGCCCTAACTTGAGCGGAAGAATAACAATAGAGCTATGGGCCAAGCCTAATGCGCCTATTGGCGCTAACAAGGGCCTGATTGATAAAATGCCAGCTGACAGCTCTGGAGGCTATCAAACTTATCTTGAAACAACATCCGGAGGAAAGATAGACTTTAACTCGCCTGGATTGAGCGACACATTTGTGAGGTCCAACAGCCCTGTAACAATAAATGCATGGAATCATATTGTTATAACCTATGACGGCAGCAATAAAAGAATTTACTTGAATAGCATCGAAGATGTTGCAGAGTCTGCTACCGGCTCATTCCAATTATCAGGCCAGGAGCTGCTGATTGGAAATCTTGATGGCTCAGCAACAGGGTACTTCAACGGCACAATTGACGAACTCACAATCTGGAACATTTCCTTATCATCAGATGAGATAAAAAGACATTATGAAAGAGGCGTTTTAAAGTTAAACTTAAGCTATAGAACTTCTCAAGACAATATAACATGGACAAATTGGACTGGAGTTCCAAATAACACTTTAAGCGTAATCACATCAAATTCAATAGCAAGATACTTCCAGTACAAAGCTGATTTCAACACAACTGATGCAAGATTTGCTCCAATACTGAACAATGTAAGCATAAATTACAGCGGGATATTCACAGACTCGTTTGGAAATTACAGCTACATCCTTATTATGCCGTTGAGCGTTGGAACTCATGCCATAAAAGTCAACAGCACATGGGCTGATACAATTCCAGGAGAGCAATCAGCAGCATTTACAGTAAATTCAAAGCCTGAAACACCTACATTAAATAGCCCTGCAAACAATTCAAGGCAGATAACTACTGATATAGTACTCAATTATACAGCTACTGACAACGATACAGACACTATTAATTACAATGTTTACTTTGATGCAAACTCGAACCCTGTAACGCAGGTTTACAGGGGAACGTCAAGAACATTTGTTGTTTCAACAACTCGAGGCACAACTTATTTCTGGAAAGTCCAGGCAGATGACACATTTGAGAACTCAAGCAACTCAACAACAAGCCAGTTTACAGTTAATACACCGCCTCAAACTCCTTTGATTATAACTCCAAATTTAACATCAATACGATTAAGAGGCAGCCAAACGTACAATATAAGCTGGGTTAATTCAACAAGCGATGCGGAAAATGACAATGTAACTATCACTTTATATTATTCAACAGACTCTGGAGTGACATTCCCAAATCTAATAGCAAGCGGATTAACAAATAATGGCACTTATGACTGGCTGGTGCCAAGCATTGACAGCAATAAAGCAAGAATAAAATCCACAGCAAATGACAGCTATGAATTCGCAGATGACACAAGCGATAATGACTTTACAATAGACAGCACACCTCCTGTAATAACTCTTGACAATCCGTCAAATGGAAGCTCTTTCAACAACGGGACTTTCATCAATCTGACAATAACTGACAACCTGGCAGGAGTGTCAAATGTTTCATGGAACAACAACAGCTACTTAAATGCCCCAAACAGGACAGATTTCAACGGAACATTTGATATTAACACGACAGGATGGGGAGTTGGGGAAGTCAACATATCTGTTTTCGCAAATGACACTGTAGGAAATTCAATCTCAGCATATTTCAGGTTTACTGTGACAAACGTGCAGCCTGTTGTTACTTATAATGTGCCATCTCCAAACCAAGTAGTAAGGGCTACAATCAGGGTAAATGTGACAGCAACATCACAATTAGATGATGCTGCGTTTGTCAACTTTACTTATGACGGAGCAACGCAAAACTTTACAATGACTAATGCAGGAACATATTATTTCTACGATTTTGACACAACAACAGTTACTGACGGCCAAAGAAAGCTTTCTGTCTATGGGAATGACACTGTAGGCAACAAGGTAAGAGCTGATATTTTTGCAACAATTGACAATACCAAACCAGTGATAAGGCTTGACAATCCATTGAATGACAGCTGGAAAAATGCAAGCATAACATTTGTGTATGTTCCAAATGACGCAACAGATATATTGAACTGCTCTTTGGTAATAAATAACACAATAAACCAAAGCAATGGCAGCATTTCAAAAGGAATAGAGAACCTGTTTGCAAATGCAGCTTTAGGAGAGGGCGTCTTTAGATGGGATGTCAACTGCACAGATAGTGCGGCAAACAACGGAAGCAACGGCTCTCTCAGAATAATAAAAGTAGACACGACAAATCCAGTCATAACCTTAATAAACCCGCCAAATGACACATCAATAAGAGGCAACAGAACAATAAATTTCAGCGTAGCTGATGATGTTTCTGGGGTTAACAATGTAAGCTGGAGCAGCAATTACGAGCTTAATTCTATGATATTCATTGGCTCCTACGGGATAAACACAAGCGAATTCCCAGAGGGAAAGACCAATATCACAATAGCAGCAAACGACTCGGCTGGCAACAGGGTGGCATTACTGCTGACTTATACTATTGACATGACCCCTCCAATTGCAAATTTCAATAAGCCATCTCCAAGGCAGTTAATAAGAGGAATTTTCAGGGTTAATCTGACAGCAACAGACGCATTGAGCAATGTATCTGGATTGCAATTCGCATTTAATGGAAGCTCTAACTTCACAATGAACAGGACATCTCCTGAGATTACATCGGATTATTTCTTTGACTGGAACACAACTAATACAAGCGACAAGGAATATATACTAAAGATATATGGAAATGATACAGCAGGCAACATAAAATTTGAGTCTAGATTTGCGATTGTTGACAATACAGCGCCGGCAATAAGGCTGGACAGCCCCTCCAATAACACAGTCAGAACAGCAATGCTCAACGCATTTACATTTGCAGTATTTGAGCTAAATAACTTAAATAACTGCACATTATTGATTAATGGGAGCATTAACTCAACATTAAGTTCTCCAAATAAAAATGCAACAAATACATTCAGCGTTAATTTGAGCGAGGGAAACTACAGGTGGACAGTTAATTGCTCTGACGAGGCTGTTGACTCAAATGGAACAAGAAACATAGGAACAAATTCCACGGAATTCTTAGTCAGTGTTGACGCAAATCCTCAGATAAATATGTCATTAAATGACACTCTGCTTGAGATAGGGGATAATGTAAATGTGACAGCAAACGTCAGCGATGCTATTGGCTTAAGCTTCTGCCAGTTTATCATAAACCAGACAGGAGCAAAGGAATTTTTTAATAAAACAGCCACAGGAACAAACGATCAATGCTCGCAAAATTTCACTATTGCCAGCAGCTCTGGTAATGTTATAAACTTCACGGTTATTGTGAATGACACAGCAAACAACTTAAACCAGAGTGAGAGAATAGTAACAGTTAATGATACTACAGCGCCTGTATTGAACAACATTACATTGTCCTCAACATCAATCACTGACGGCTCTACTTTAATACTAAGAATAAAATGCACAGATACCTCATCAGATATAAATCTGATTAATTTTACCCTACAAAGCCCGACAGGCAAGTTATTGAACAGAAGCTCGCCAGCATACTTTAATATTTCAACTTCCAAGTCATTTATCCTGAATTATACCATTTTCAATGCTAATGAAACTAGCGAAGTAGGAACATGGAATGTTACAGCAGTCGGATGCAGAGATAGCTTTAATAATTCAATTTATAACACTACAACAAGCAATTTGGTTTTCACGGTTAATGCCCAGCCTTCACCTGAACCAGCTCCAAGTGGTGGTGGAGGTGCAGCAGCTGCAGGTGGCGGTGGTGGAGGAGGCGGTTTACTGCCAACAATTGAAAAAGCAAAAGGCTTTAGCGTCAACCCAGGCTCTATAAAAGAGCATATGGCATTAGGCACTGCAAAAACCAATGCAATCACCATAAAGAACACGGGGGACACAATTTTAAGCTTTAATTTAGGCGTCATTACAATCAATGATTTTGTTTTCTTGTCAGATAATAGTTTTAGCTTAGAGCCTGGCCAGGAAAAAACTGTTGAAGTTAACATAATTGGTAAAAAACTAGGCTCTTACCTTGGTGAAATAGAAATCACAGCCGACGGAATAAAAAAATCAGTTACTGTTATTGTTGAGGTTGAATCAGAGCAGGTTTTGTTTGACGTGAAGATCGACATTCCATCAGCCTACAAAGAGTTAGAGCCAGGAAGCCAATTAAAAGCGCAAATCACATTATTAAACGTTGGGCCCGCAAGAAAGGTTGATGTTACTCTGACCTATATTATAAAAGACAGGCTGGGAAATGTCATTTATGAATCTTCAGAAACATTCGCTGTTGAAAAACAGACTTCTTATGCCAAATCGTTTGATATACCAAAAAATCTTGGGCCAGGAGACTATCTTGCAATTATTGAAGTGAGGTATGAGAACTCGTTTGCTGTTTCAAGCGAATTATTCAGGGTTGTGCCGAAAGAGGCTGTCATTGAGAATATTATTAAATCAGATAAAACATTGGCATTTGTTTTCATTATTTTTGTTGGGCTGGTATTTTTATTTGCTTACCTGCTAATCCCGAAAGTAAATGTGCTTGAAGAAATAAAGCTTAAGAAGTGCTATAGAGCCATAAATAATGCAAAAGCATACCTTAACAAAGATGATGTTTCTAAAGCAAAGAAGTGGTATAGCGAAGCAAGAAAGCTTTATTTAGGTTTGGATAATGAAGAGAAAAAAGAGGCTTACAGCGATTTGATTTGGGTTTACAATGCCATAAAAAATAAAAAAATTCCAAAATCAGCGCAATGAATTCTGTGCTTTTGCTGCAAAGAAATTCTGTATAGCTATGGAATTAAAAGCAAATTAACCGAAATTTATTTAAATGCGTAAATTGGGTTTATATCTTAGTGTTACACTACAAAAAAAGAGGCGGATTAGTGATGATTTTTGGCAATTTATTCATATTAAATTTTTATTTCTTAAATCACAAGGTGAATGCCTTTGGTGTTTAAGAGGTATATCAAAAAGCATGGAAAAAAGCTCGGGCCGTATTATTATGAAAACGTAAGAAGCCAGGACGGAAAAGTCAAGACAGTTTATGTTGGCACAAATCCCCAGCATCATCCAAGGCACAGGATAAGAAGGCCGTTGTTTCTCTTGATTCTAGTTTTAATTCTCATACTGATTTTGGGCTCGGCATTATTTTTCCTGCAGAATAAATCATATCTAATAAAAAATGCCAGAGCCCAAGAGCCTGATTTTGATGTAGATCAAATCCTTCTCAAGGTTTTAGTGAGAAGCGGGGAATTTATAGAGAAACAGCTGAGAATAATGAATACTGGAAACGAGCAAGCTGGAATCGATGTTGAAGCCTCAGGCTTGCCCGACTTAATTAAAATTGATGCGCCTTCTTTCAGCATAAAGCCGGGCCAAACAAAGATTATTGCCCTGAATTTCTCGTCTTTTATTCCTAAGGAAAAAATAGAGCAGCAAGCCGGAATTTATGTCGGCAAATTAACTATAAAATCTGAAAAAGCAGCTAGAGAGATTCCTGTCGTTGTTGAGATTGAGACAAAAAATGTGCTCTTTGACATGAACCTCAACCCAGTAGCGATTGAAAGGAAAGTAAAGCAGGGCTCTGATACAACTATTGAAGTACGCTTGTTCAATCTTGAGAGCATAGAGTCTGCAAGCGTGGATGTTGATTACTTTGTCAAGGATATGAACAGCAACACAATTGTAACAGAAAGCGAGACTGTTGTTGTGAAGACCCAGGCTTCTTTCTTCAAAACAATATCCATACCGAAAAACCTGAATCCCGGCGCTTATGTTTTTGCAGCTCAAGCCAAATTTGGCAAGTCAGTTGGAACATCAAGCTACTTGTTTGAGGTTATAGGGCCAGAGGCTGAAGCCGGTTTTGCACAGTTCTGCAAAAACAACATATTATGCCTTGGGCTGTCATTAACAACTATGCTGCTTTTGTTTGCCCTGACAGCATACTTTTACTTCTTTATTGGCGCTTACTTGTACGAGAAAGTCACTGGTATAGTTACAATTCCTAAAAAGAGAAGGGAAAAGAAAGAGGAAAAAGAAACTGAATTTGTTGAGGAGGTTGAAAAGCCTTCGCTCCTTGAAAAAGTAAGAACAAAACTTCAAAAATGGAAGGAAGAAAAAGAGATAAAACAGAGAGAAAAGGAAATATCTGAAAGACAGATAGAAATACAAAAACTTGAGGAAGAAAAAAGAAAGCAAGAAGAGTTAGGAAGACAGGAACAATTAAGAAAGCATCTTGAGAAAGAAAAAATAAAGAAAGAGGGGCAGTTAAGAAAACAAAAAGAGCTTGAAGAAGAGTTGAGGAAGCAGGGAGATTTAGAAGAAAAAAAGAGGCAGGAAGAGGAAATAAGAAAACAGGAGGAATTTAGAATACAGAAGGAATTAGAAAAGCAAAGAATTGAGGAAGAAAGAAGAAGAAAGCTGGAGCAGGAAATAAGGCGAAGGGAACTGGAAAAACAAAAGCAGGGGCAGTTAAAGGCTCAAAAACTCGGGGAAATAAACCAGGTTGAAGCAAAACTGGAAAAAAGCAAAGAAGCTGGTGAGTTGCTTAAGTCTAAAATATCCATGCTAGAGTCGGAAAAAGGGCCTTTATCAAACAGCATAAGCGAACTTGATGCCAGAGTAAAACTGATTGACGATGAAATTCTAGATAAGTCAAAATACAACAAAAAATTAAGTTTGCAGAAGAATTCTTTATTGGAAGAATACAAAAAACAGAGTGAGGAACTAGACAAAAAACTAGAAGAAGGAGAAAAATCTCGAGATTCAAAAATAAAAGAACTGAAAGCGGCATTAGCAGCTAAACAAAATACCCTGATGGGTAATTTGGAGAAGGAGTTAAGCAAGTTAAGCCCAGAGAAAATAAAAGCGACTGAGAGGTGGAAAAGATTGGAAATAAAAGCAAAACTCAAGATTGAAGAGCAGGATTTGGAGGAGGAATTGAAAAAATATGAAAGCAAGGCAATTGACGAAAAGAAAAAAATAGAAGGCAGTTACAGAGAACCTTTGAAAGAGATCACAAAAAAACAGCATGGATTAAAACAAAAAATTGCCGATTTGGAAAGCCAAAGGGGGCAAATATTGCGTGAAAAGAGCAAACTTTTAGAAAACCTGCAGGACAAAGACATCAGAATACAAAAAACAAGACTAAAGCTTGAAAACAATGCAAAAGAGCAAAAGTACATTAACTTAGAGCTGTCAAAGCTCAAATCAGATTTATCGAAGGTCAGCTTGGGTTTCTTCAGCAGTTTAATATCCGGCCTTAAAGAAAAAGTGCAAAACATAAGAAAGGAAGGTGAAGAGCAAAAAGCAAGGCTTGAAGAAGAGAAAAGAAAATGGGAAAAAAAAATAGCAAAAGGAGAGCAGAAGAGGCTTGCACAAGAAGAAAGGTTAAGGTTACAGGAAGAAAAAAGAAAACAGAAAGAGTTAAGAAGACAGGAACAATCAAAGAAACATCTTGAGAAAGAAAAAATAAAGAAAGAGGAGCAGTTAAGAAAACAAAAAGAGCTTGAAGAAGAGAGAAGAAAGCAAGAATTAATACAGAAAGAATTGAAGGAAAAAAAACCAGAAGAAAAGAAAGCAAATAGGTTTGAAGGCTTGCTTAGGAAGAAGCCTGAGTTTAAATTAAAAGAAGCAGAAAAACCCAAAGAGATCGAGAAAAAGCTAAGCATATTTGATAAATTGCTTAAAAAAGAGAAAGTAATTGAAGAAGCGCCAATAAAAGAAATAACACCAGAAGTAAAAGAAAGTATTTTTAGAAGGTTGTTTGGCAAAAGAAAAGAAGAAGCAGAAAAACTCGAAGAGACAATTGGGAAGCCAACAGAAAAGCCTGTTCCTAAGCCAGTTTTCAGCAGATTATTTGGCAAAGCAGAGAAAAAAGAGCAACCAAAAGAAATAAAAACAGAGGTTGAAAAACAATACGAAAAAATCGTTCCAAGCAGCAATCTTAACGAATTTTATAGTATTGCAGATAAACTGCAGAAAGCAATAGGCAGCAAGCTGGTTTCAGAATCAGAACATCTGTACATTCAGGCAAATAAGATTTATGCCAATCTGCCAAATCAGGAAAAAGAAAAGGTTTATGACAGAATAGTTGAGTTGTATAAGCAAAAGACCCAGTTGGCAAAAGAAGCTGAAAAGCAAGGAATTGAAGAAGGAAAAAAGAAAGCACAAGAGGATTTGCAGAAACAAAAGGAAGAGAAAAGACGGCTTAAGCAAGAGCAAAAATTAAGATTGCTGGAGGAAAAGAATAAGCAAAGGGAATTAAAGGGAAAAGCTGCTGAAGAAAAAGAGGGGGATTTAAAATTTGAGAGAATTACTAGCAGAAGCAAAAATCTCGATAAATGCCAAAAGGCTTTGCAAGAATCAAAAGAAGCTTTTGAAAAGAATGATGCGGCAAAGGCAAAGGAACTTTACATTGAAGCAAGAAATCTTTACATCAATTTGGAATACAGGGAGAAAAAGGAGATATACAGCGAGCTGATGGAGTTGTATGATAAATTACTGAAATAGATTTTGATTTTTATTATGAAAGCTGTTTTTTAATGAATACAGGAAATAATCTTACCTTAAAGCATCTTCAATTGGCTTTTTTGCCTTTGCTTTGGATTCTTTTTGATTTGCTTTGGATTCTTTTTGAAGATCGACTCCCAAATCCTGCAGGCTTTTGATGTGCATCTGCATGAGCTGCTCGACTATTGACAATATCTTAAGCATCTCCTCCCTTTCTTTTGCCAGAGTTGTCAAAGCGCCTTTATGAAAGCCAATCTGCTCATCTTTGCTTATGTCTTTTGGCATTAAATAAATAAAAAAGAATTAGTATTTAAGAGTTTCTAATCTAAACATTTTTAAAAATATGCCGTTTACATCAAACAATGACGCAAGTTTTAGGCATTGTAAAAGAAAATAAGCTTATTCCAGAAAATTTATGGGTTAAGTTTGTAAAAAGCCTGGAAAATGACTTTGACAATTTAGAAACCAATAAAGAAAGGGCTAAAAGAGAGCTTGCTGAATCAATAATGCAATCAATCAAGAAAAGAATTACATCAAAATTCGGGATACTTTTTTCAGGCGGAGTCGACAGCTCGTTAATAGCCTTAGCTGCAAAGCAGCTTAAGTGCAATTTCACCTGCTATACTGTCGGGATTGAGGATTCTGACGATGTTGCATGGGCAAAAAAAGCTGCAGGCGAATATAGTTTTAATTTCAGATATAAAATTTTGAGTTTGGAGGAATTGGAAATTGTTTTAAAGAATGCCATTAAAATTTTAAATGACGCAGATATTGTCAAGGCAAGTGTCGGCTCTGTTTTGTATTCAGCCGGCAAATTAGCTTTATCTGATGGGAATAACGTTTTGTTTAATGGCTTGGGGAGCGAAGAGGTATTTGCAGGATACCAGCGGCATGAGGATGCTTTGCAGGAAAATGACTTTGAGGCTTTGCATAAGGAATGCTGGAATGGCCTGAGAAACATGTGGCAGAGGGATTTAACAAGGGATTTTGCAATTGCCAAAAGCCTTGGACTGGATTTAAGGGCTCCATTTTTGGACAAGGATTTGATTAAAGTTGCAATGAATATACACCCCATGTTTAAAATTGATAAGAATGATAAAAAAATAATTTTAAGGGAAGCTGCGGAATTTATTGGCTTGAAGAAAGAGTTTGCATGGCGCAAGAAGCAGGCT
>CAYIKX010000019.1:0-12432 GCA_964364025.1 uncultured Methanosarcinales archaeon | reverse complement strand
GAGCTCGTCGAACCTCGCTCACCATCTGACTGCGACGGATTGAATTTAATTTAAAATAAAAACAAACTTACTTCTTCACCAAATCAATGCACATTCCAGCTGCTACTGTAACTCCTGAATCACGAACAGCAAACCTAGCCATCTGCGGAATTTCAGATTGCTTTTCTATGCACAATGGCTGTATAGGCTTGATTTTGACTATAGCTGCATCTCCATTTTTAATAAAGTCAGGCTTTTCTTCCTTTGTCGCGCCTGTTGCCGGGTCAATCTTCTTTACTATTTCTGTTATTTGACAAGCTACTTGTGCTGTGTGAACGTGGAATACGGGCGTGTAGCCAACTGTTATAACAGTCGGATGATTTAAAACTACTATCTGTGCAGTAAATTCTGTAGCAACAGTTGGGACATGATTAACATGTCCAAGAACATCTCCTCTTGCAATGTCTTTCTTTTCAATGCCCCTGACGTTAAATCCAATATTGTCGCCTGGCTCTGCCTGGTCAAGCTGCTCATGGTGCATCTCTATAGATTTCACTTCGCCAGTTATTCCTTTTCCTTCTCTTGCCGGAACAACTATAACCTTGTCATTAACCTTCATAATGCCAGTAACAACCTTGCCTACTGGAACGACTCCTATTCCTGTGATATTGTAAACATCCTGTATAGGCAATCTTAATGGCAGTTGTGTTGGTTTTTGCGGCTCTTTGAATAAGTCCAGTGTCTCCAATAATGTGCCCCCTTTATACCATGACATATGTTCTGATTTCTTTGCAACATTGTCTCCTGGGAATGATGCTCCAGCCACAAACGTAATGTCCTCAATCTTGTAGCCAACCAGTTTTAGCTGCTTTGAAACCTCTTCTTTGACTTCATTAAATCTCTTTTCCTCATATTTTGCCATGTCCATCTTGTTGATGTAAACAATCAACTGGTTCACACCCAAGGTTCTTGCCAAGAAAATGTGCTCTTTTGTCTGGGCTTGAACTCCATCTCCTGGATTGGCAGAAACAACCAATATGCCGGCATCTGCCTGCGCAGCTCCTGTAATCATGTTTTTAATGAAATCCTTATGGCCTGGGGCATCAATTATTGTAAAGTAATATTTTGATGTTTCGAATCTCTTATGGCTTAAATCAATTGTGAGTCCTCTTTCTTGCTCTTCTTTTAAATTGTCCATAACGAATGCAAACTCGAACCCGACTTTTCCAACTTCTTTTGCCCTTTCCTTTAACTTCCTCATTGTTTGCTCGTCAACATTGCCAGTATCATACAGCAATCTGCCTACTGTAGTTGATTTTCCATGGTCTACGTGACCAATAAACACAATGTTCATGTGCGGTTTTCCCTTAGCCATTTTATCAAGTGACCTCCAAAAATTTTATATAATTTTCACTCTATTTTTAGCCCACTTGGGAAAGTTGGTATATTTATAAAGGTTGCGGAAAATTATATATGAAATTCCAAAGCCCAGTAAATTCTAAGAATTTACGCTGGTTGCGGATTTTTATTCGTATTTTAATAAGAAAATTTCATCTAACAATCAAATTTATTTTCCTCTCACCGCAAACCCCTTATTTTCCTTCACAAAATCCTTGGCAAACTCAAACTCGTGCCTGCTTTCAGAATAAATTATAAACAATTTCTCTCCCCTCTTTACTTTGTCCCCAACATGCTTGTACAAATAAATTCCAGCTCCTTTGTCATGAGGGGCGCCTGCAATCCTTGCAATTCTTGAAATAATTAAATTATCTATTTCAACAATCCTTCCAGATTTTGTTGATAAAACATCATAGCTGTATTTTCCAATCTTAATATCTTCTGCTGCAATTTCTTTGCCACCTTGCGCCTTTATTATCTCCATCATTTTACTATATGCCTTTCCAGAATTCAAAATCTCCAATGCCTTTTTATAGCTGTTTTTAATTCCAACCATATTAAATATATTCGCGCACATCGTAAGGCATTTCTTCTCCAAATCAATTGGTCTTCTAGGGTCCCTTTTCAGAAGCCATAATACGTCCCTTGCTTCCAAGGCAGGCCCGATGCCGTTGCCAATCGGCTGTGTCCCGTTTGTTATAATAACTCTGACGTGCTTCCTCAGCTTTTTGCCTATTTTCTCAAACTCTTTCTTAAGCATCAAAGCCTTAACTTTGCTCTTTACTTTTGCATCTTTGCCTATGGGAATATCAATCAGAATATGCGTGCTTGAAACAGAGTGTTTTTTTGCCATAATTGAAGCCAGCAATTGGCTTTCAGCATCTATCTCCAAAGGCCTTTCAACAGCAATAATTTTATCATCAGCAGGCGCCAAATTTAATGAGCCGCCCCATACAATGCATCCATTTGTCTTATGGATTATTTCCCTCATTTTTGCTATCGGAAATGTGACATCAGCCAGAACCTCCATTGTATCGGCAGTTCCAGCAGGGCTTGTAATAGACCTTGAGCTTGTCTTGGGCATTAGATAGCCTGCAGCTGCAATTATAGGCACCACAATCAATGTCGTCCTGTTGCCGGGAATTCCTCCAATGGAGTGCTTGTCAATAACAGGATATTTTTTTAATTTTAGCACATCGCCATGCTTAACCATCGCCTTTGTCAGCAGGATTGTTTCTTCAGTGCTCATTACATTAGTGTAGCATGCAGCAACAAAATAAGCCAGCTCAACTGCGCTGAGCTTGTTGTGCACGATATCCCAGACTATCTGGTCAATCTCCTCTTTGGTTAATTTTTGCCCGTCCAGTTTTTTCTTGATATAATCAATAGACAGCGGTTTTCTTGCAACTGCAATTTCAACTTTATCATCATTTTTCAGCCTTAATGAATTAATAACCTCTTCAAAAACCCCGATTTTGCCTTTCGGCACTACCTTATTGCTTTGCGCTATGTCAACTACAACAGTTTCAATTTTGCCTCTTTTTTTTATTTTTATCCTGTCCATTACATGAAGGTCGAGCACCGCTGCATCTTCATAATTCATAACGGCAATCAAAGGCCCTCCGCTGAAAATATCCAAATCCTTAACCTTAAGTCTCATTTTGCCTTTATTTTATTTTTTAGCTGCACCATTATTGTTTTTTATTAAAATATTGTTTTTTATTAAAATAATCTAAAAATATTTATCCAGCTCAGCTTTTTCTTTTTCATATATGTCTATAAATGTAATCAGCAAGGCAAGCATTAACGGCCCCAGAATCAAGCCTACAAACCCGAACAGGCTTAAGCCGCCTAAAACACCGAGAAGCACTAAAACAGGATGAACTTTTGCCTTTGTGCCGATAAGCTTTGGCTTAAGTATATTGTCCATGGTGCTTATAATAAGCACCCCATAGGCAATAAGTGCAACGCCCCTGATTGTTGATGAGCTGTCATTCTGCAGATAGCCGATAAATATGAGGTTTAATGCTGCAGGCATCCATATTATAGCCGAGCCAAAGTACGGCACTAACGCAAAAAGAATCATCACAGAGCCCCATAAAACCGGAGATGGAACTCCAAATATCAAAAAGCCTATAATTCCAAAAATCCCCTGCAGAATTGCTATTAAAATGTTGCCGTAAAATACTGCATAGGTAACATTATGAAACCTGTCAAGCACCTTTTGCTTGTGCAACTCCTTTAATGGTATTATACTCTTTATTTTTTTTGCTATGACAGCCCCGTCTTTAAGCAGGTAGTAAACAACGAATATCATAACAAAGAAATTCAAAAAAATGGATGGAATCGAAACAAGGAATTTTGAGAAATTCTCTATTATAAAGCTTGTAATTTTTTTAACTGTGACCTTTAAATAATAGTCTAAATCGTTTTGAGGCAAAAATTCCACAAATAGCCTGGCAGCCCTGCAGGAATACCATTCTTCATCCCTGCACACTACCTTCAGGAAATTTGTCCCCAGGTTCTGTTGGTTCAAAGTTGTATACGTATAATAAGCCTCTTGCGAGACCAGGGTTATGACTATGATAAAAGGTACAGTCAATAATAAAACTATTAAGGTTGAAACAATGAGCGATGCTAAATTCTTATTTCTAATATGTCTTAATGTTTTTTCGTATAACGGATACGACAGGTAAGCTATTACACTTCCTGTCAAGACAGCTGGTAAAAAGGGTTTTGTTATAAAAAATGCAAGCAATACAATTGCAGCAAACAATACAGAGAAAAATAATCTGGGATAAAAATTTGACTTGATATTCTCACCGCTTTTTTAGTTTATGATTAAAAGTGGGCCTGACCAGATTTGAACTGGTGACCTCCGCCGCTCCGATATTGTTATTGTCGAGGCGACGTCATTTATGGAATCTTCTTTGCAAAATCAAACCACTAGACCACAGGCCCTTGATTTTTAATTTTACTATGGTATTTATATTTTTCTACTGAAGTTCACCGGAAAATTGATGCGCCAAAAGGGCTGAAATAAAATAAGAAGAATGCCGTTGCCAGTCCAAAAATAGCCAGGATAGTCTCCTGCACTATCTGGTGGAATCTCGTGAAATCCCTTGTAGCCTCAACAACGTCTGTTTCAGTTACCAAGCCGACTAATTTTTCATTCTCCACAACAGGGAATCTCCTGATTTTTTTCTCCCTCAGGGATTTTGTTATTTCGGAAAATGCTGTAGTTGGGGATATGATGAAGAAGCCTTTGTCCATGACATCCTTAACCCTTGTTTTTTTAGAAACAATGCCTTTTATAATGTCCCTTTCGCTTACCACGGCAATCGGCTTGCTTTTATCAACAACCACTAAGCTGCTGACAGATTTTGATGTCATTAGATTTGCAGCTTCCATTATGCTTGTATTTTGAGTTATAGTCAAAACGTTTTTTGTCATTATATTTCTTACTTTTATCATTTTAGGCTCCTAAATGCAGAAATTGGTATACATACCTGTAAATAACAAAAACAAAAAACTCAAATAAAACAAAAATAATAAGCACGATATTTTGTATATTCCTGTGGAATCTTAGGTTATCGCTTATTGCATGAACCACTTCATTCTTTGTCACCAAGCCTGCTAATTTATCGTTTTCCACAACAGGATATTTTCTAAATCTTTTTGTATCAATAATCTTCAGTGCTTCATCAAGCTTCATGTTAATGGGCATAGGCGTAACTGGAGAAGACATTATTTTGCTTGCAGGCTCTTTTAAGTTTTTGCCTCCAGAAGTTAGGTTTCTTACAATATCAAGCTCCGTTATAATGCCGATCGGCTTTTCATCTTCAACTATTACAACGCAACCGCTCTGATTTTTTGCCAGCAGTCTGGCTGCTTCCTCAATTTTCGCCTCTTTTTTTAATGTTGGCACATCAGTTATCATTATATTTTTGACTCTTGCCATCAGGAGCTTTATAAGATTGGTTATATAAAAAACTTTCTAATATAGCAAAAGACGCAAATTATTAGACAAATAAACATAGTATTTATAATTGAGGAAAAAATATTTAAAGCTCGGTATAAATGCTTTGGAATATGAAAAAATATTCATTCGTATTAGCTTTATTTTCAATCTTGGGATTTATTGTGACTTGCGCGCCTGTGCAAAAAGAATCAGTGCCTTTTTCAACGCCTGAATCCCAAATTGAAGCTGGGCAGAATTCCCAAAAGCCCGCAGCAGAAACACAACAAGGCACCTCATCAGATGTCAGGGAAATTTTAGATAAGTCTGAAGCAAGGGTAAAGGGCATTTACTACAAGTATAAGGGTCCTGAAACAGGAAATGATTTTTATGAGTTTTATATAAAAGGCAGCAGGATAAAATACAAGCCCCATCTTGAAATAAAAACTCTTGACAAGCCAGAATCGTTTGACTCGATATTTATTGATACTTCAGCTAAAACAGCTGCTTCTTACTGCGAGGCTGTTTATTGCACCTACAAAGGCAAAAAGCAGGACTTGAATTACGGCCAAGCGTATATCCTCACAATATTTGACTGGATTGGGGTTGAGCAAGCCGAAAAAGTCGGCGAGGAAGTGATAGACTCTAGAAGCACATGGAAACTAGAAACAAACCTTGGCACTTTATGGATTGACACTTTCTATGGAATTCCCCTAAAAGCAGAATCAAATGGAAAAACATACAGGTTTGAGCAGATTGCTGTGAACAGCATGCAAGATTCTGATGTTGTGCCGAGTTCTTAATAATGAAATAAGCCTCTGGGGAGATTTGCAATGCGAAGCGTTGCTCGCTTTCAACTATTTGCACTCCCGACCTTTGCCTTTTAGGTTAACATAGTACCAAGGCTTTGCGGATCAAAGGAATCCTTTAATCTAACGCAATGGCTGCTATGCTACAGAGGCGTGAAGAAACAAAATTAATGCACATTATATAAAAGTTATTATTGAGATGTCCATTCTTTTACGCAATAAGAATTTATTGATTTAGGATAAAAAACAAGTGGGTTTAGATTATTATTGAGGATTTTCAACCTTTCTTGTAAAGTAGTGTTTGGAGGGCAAAATCCAAATTTTTTCCAGATATTTATTTTAGTCAAATGCTTTAAATTAAGAAATCCTATTTCTTTAATCCATTTAGTAACGTCTTTATTTGTATCCATAACCAAAGAATGCATAAAAAACTCATTCTGCCTTTGTTGGATAGGTTTTTGAATTCTTGGGCAAAATCCTAAATTTTTAAGTGAATTATAGACTTGACCAACTAGTATTTTTGAGATTGTTGCAATCTTTATTTTTGGGATATAATGAAGTTGATTACATAATGAGATGCATTTTCTTTTCGTATAGCTTTTACAAAAATATATGCTACCATCAGTATCAAATAATCCCCTTAGAAAAGAGATTTGTTGTTCTTTCGTCCTTATAATTTTTGGAATTTGAATATTCAATTTCTTACCTACAGGTAAATCAAAATTTTCTTTTAACATATTAATAAACTTCTTGTTAAAAATATAAATTCCGCAGACACCGACCGATTCATATTTTCTCAATATAACGGGACTATCTAAATATTCAAGAAATATTTTGTTAAAAGAAGGTGAAATAATCTTTTTATAAAATGGAAATTCTTGAGTTAAATCTCCTGTTAAGGTGTATTGGTTTCTTTTTTTAGTTACACTAATACACCCGTCTCCTACATGCCAACCTAAAAACTCCTCTGTGCTAGGGATATTTATCATAATAATCTTAGATTTGTATAATTAAGTCATTTATAAATATCACGCCGACAAATGTCCAGTGGTAGAAGAGTATAAAAAAGTAAGGCCCCGTCCCTATTCATCCCTAGCCTTACTAAAAAATGCGGGGGAAGGGATTTGAACCTTTCCGTCCTCAAAACAGCTTTTGAGGCTCTCGGACCCACTAAGGGACAGGATTGCTCACTGCAGCGTGGGTTGTGCTCCATCGCTGGCCTTAAGTTTCGCACCAAAAGGTCCTGCGCGTTTGGCCAGACTTCGCTACCCCCGCAAGCAATTAACTTGTTTTAGAAAACAATATTTAAATGTTATGATAAAAATATGATATTTGTTTTTTTGTTGCAATAAATATCAAAATCAATAATTCAAATTTTACTCATACCTATACTTCTGCACATTAAAGAAGGACTGTATCCTTTTGAGCAAATCGCGGGCGTCAGAATTAACTGCGCCATCATATTTGTCAGACCAGAAATTGTAAATGTACTTGTCAATCAAAGCCCTTATAAAATAATAAATTGGCTTTGCCTGGTAAAAGCTGCCATGCACATGAGCCTCTATAAAGCCATCTATGTTTATAAAGACATCGCCGTTGTTTATCCTTATTTTCTTGCCGTCTTTTTTAATCACGACTTCCTTGACATTGTCGAGCAAAGCCCTCAGCACAATAATCCCGTGATGCAGGTCATCCAGATGGCTGTGGGCTTCTATGGCCCATTGTATTTTTTTGCCGTTTTTTGTGACCTGCTCCATCTTTTTTTTAGGCTCTTTTTCATACCCTTTTTCCCTTATCCAGTTGTCAACTTCAGCATAGAAATCATCAACTGCAAAAGGGCCGCTGTAAGTAGTCCTCAAGTCGTAAAGCACTTGTTTTTTTTCTGTCATGCGCTCACATTCAATTATTATGCTGGCTTTGAGATGAGTTTATAATGCCTGTACATATTAAAAAATTTCTCGATGTGGTCATGGAGATGGTTTATGTCGTGCACAAGCTTTTGCTCAAAATTTTCTGTATAGGCTTTGAATACAAAATTATCGTATATCGCTCTCAAAAAATGTAAAAATGGATTCTGCTCCCATCTACTGTCCGCATCATACTCTATAAAGCCATCGATTACAATGATTAAGCGCCCATTGTCAACCTTTGTTTTTTTGCCATCAGCGACAACATCTGTCTTTAATATGTCATAGCCAAGTATCCTTACTTTTATAATGTATCTTGTATAATCAGTTATCCATTTCCAAGGTGAGATTTGCCATTCTACAAATTTTCCCCGCTCTGTATTCTGCTCAAAATCCTTTTCCTGCTTTTTGTCGTAGCCCTTTTCCCAAATAAAATTTTCAATCATTCTAAACAAATCGCTTATGTTAATCGGTCCGCTGTAGTCTATTTTGTCATGGTCCACGATAATTTTTACATGCCCCATTTTGCCTAATGCACACCATGCATATGCCTAGCTTCATACCCTTCAGACAGCATCTTTAAGCGTTCTTTAATTAAAGCATGAAGCTTTAATACAATATTGTAATACAACTCGTCCCACCATACGCTTTCAATTCTTTTCTTTATTATGTATTTATTGTAAAAACTTTTTAATTTGGCTAAAAAAGCACTCTTTTCCCATATTTTCTCGTAGTCCATCTCTACAGTTCCGTAAAGCTGCACCCATATCCTGCCTTTTGTCATTTTTTTCTTTGTTCCGTTTTTAAGCACAACATCCACATCATGCATGTCAAAGGTTTCTATGTCGATATTGACAATCCATTCATAATATTCCTCAACTTCTCTTCTGGCTTCGAACTGGTGCAAAATTTCAGCGCCAAAAGGCCCAGGCCTTCGATGCCTTTGCTGCTTCTCATAAAACTTGAATTTTTTCTGGTGGAAGAAATCTGCAATAGACTCGTAAAGGTCCTGCATATCCAGAATTCCCTTGTATTGAATGTAAACTGTCGGTGTTCCAGCTTCGGCAAAATGAATAAAGTCTTCTGGCTTCATGATGGTTTTTTGAGAATAAGGATATATAAAGGTTTCGCTGGTTTCTATAAGGAAAAATAATTGAAAACATTTATATATAAGTAACTCAATTTAAAAATCGCAAAAAAGGTGCACTTAATGGGTAAAATAAGCAAATTCTTTATTTTTATTATTGGATTCGTATTATTGCTTAACATAGCTTATGCTGCGTCCTTTGATGCGAAAGTTGCAGCTATAAAAGACAAAATTGTAGTGGATGAGGTTGCAGAATTTGATGTTGTCATTCAAAATAACCTCGCTACTGATGAGGAATTCACAATAAAAAAAGCAGGCTATCCTTTTTGGGACATGTATACTAGGCCTTTGCAAAGCCCAATTACATTAAGGGTTCCAGCGCAAAGCTCAGGCTCTATAAGACTATTTGTCGCTCCTTTGCATATAACCTCTGTTGATACTTATACTCTTGATACGGCTGTTATTCTTCAGCGCACAGGCGAAGAGCAGAAAGCGCCTGTTACTGTAGGCATAAAGTCAACAGAGCCTTTGATAGGGGGCTACATACCCACTGTTTTGGCTAGTGTAAGCCTATCCCAGAAAAAAATCGACCCGAGAAATGAATTCATAATAAAAATTGCCTTAAATAACCAGAATGTTATAAATTACACAAATTTGACGCTTAAGCTTGAGAGCAATTTATTAAAGGATGAGGCTTATTTTGCTCTTGGACCAAAAGAAGAAAAAACTTCGGAAATAAGAAAAAAATTTGACGATATGACTGCGCCTCAGCAAGACAAGCTGACAATTGCAGTATTCAAGGATGACAGGCTTATAGTAAACCCCATTGTAAATGAGTTTGAGATTATTGAGTATGTAAGCGCAGAAGACCTGCCAAAAGAGCAGTCTTTTTTGAAAATAAGAAAAGGTATCAAAGTTTTATCAAATAATCCTGATTATAAAGGAACACTAAAAATTGAAACTACGCCGATTAAAAATTTTTTCCTGACAACTTATCCTAGAGCTGAAACTGCAAAGGAGAATGGAATGTACTATCTGTCATGGCAGGTTAAGGTTGGAAAGGATAAAACCATGGGTGTTTACACAACTGAGAATTACAGGCCGCTTGTTGTTATTTTTGTATTGGCAATTGCAGCCATAATAATGTACTTCTTGTTCAGAAGCCCAATAGTGGTTAGGAAAATCATAGCGAATATAGGCATGAGCGAAGGCGGCATTTCAGAAGCGAAAGTTGTTGTCAGGGTTAAAAACAGAAGCCCAAACCAGATAACTGGTATTGAGGTTTTAGATCATGTTCCCCATATTGCGCATGTCGAAAAAGAGCTTTCAATAGGCTCCATGCAGCCTCATGCTATTTTGCAGCACCCAAAAAGAGGGCTTATAATAAAATGGAATGTCGAAACTTTAGAGCCAGGCGATGAAAGGGTTTTGTCGTACAAAATGAAGTCCAGGCTTGCAATTTTAGGCGAATTTAATCTTCCAGCTGCAACCGCAAGAACCAAAATTGGAAATAAAGTGATTATAAGCAATTCTAATAGAGTCAGTATTGGCGGATAATGAATTCTGTTTTTGTCGTATCTTTGTTAGAATATAATAAAATTCAATCCGCCTTCGGCAAATTTTACATAACCTTTATAAATTAAAAATTAAATCTTATCTTTATCCCCACGTAGCTCAACCTGGTGGAGCGCTCGGCTGTAGAGCAATTCATTTATCGACTTTGCACTAGCATAGGATGAAGATAAAACAGCATAGCTCCCGGGAGGTCGCTGGTTCAAAACAACCTTTTAGGAAAAGCTTGACCAAAACCGTGGGTTTCGCAACTTCGTTGCTCAAGCCCACTAATAAAATGTTGTTGAAATTCCGGCCGTGGGGATATTTTAAAAAATAAATAGAATGCTATAAATGCTATAGACTTATCTTGGAGCTTTCATCTTGGCTGCTTTTGCTCCTGCTTTCGCTTTTATGCCCACTTCTCCTGCAAGCAACCCCGCCCCTATCAGCACTATGACAATAGTCCAGCCGCTTGTATTGCCTATAAAATTAATCCCTATGTCCCTTAAAAAGAATAAAATGCCCAAGACTAGAACTACCAAGCCAGTAAGCTTGTAAGCTGTTTTTGTATTCAAAATAATCACCTCATTTTTAAACTACAACCTTTTGGAAAGTAATATATAAATCTATCGAAAATTTTTAGTAAAAATGAGGTGTTAAATAAAGTCAGAAAGCCCTTTCTGCTTGATTTTTAATTCGTAGTCTCGAGCTTTGTCCTTATTTTCCCTGTTGCCATCAAACATCGGCACACCATAAACCCCGTCATAGCCCGGCTTGAAAGGAATTTTTTGATTCCTGTTTTTGATTATATTAGCTGCGACTTTATCTGTTGTTATTTTTTTGAGCTTATTTTCATCTGAATTTAATAAAACTTCGAACTCGTTTCCAAATGCATTAACCAGTTTATGATATTCTTCCCAAACTTTTTTTGATTCTACCCTTTCCCCTGTTGTTCCGGCAATTACTTCTGATAAAGGTATTAAATTCCTGAAAGGCACTGCATTTTTTGGCACAAAACCTTCTGGCCTGTCGGCAAGCATCTCTACTCTTTGGGCTACTCCAACAGTCATTCTGCTGCCGCATTTCGGGCAGATGTCTTTTAATTTCAGGGATTCCTTAGGAGACAAGCAGACATTGCAGTTCCTATGCCCTGTGTAGTGATATTTGCCTTCATGAGGCCACATTTCAATCGTTTCAACAAAGCTTTTCTTTTTTCTTATCGCGTTTAGTATGTCATTGTAGGCATAATCTTCATCAAATTCAAAAACATTGCATTCTCTTCCCATACGCCATGGCCAAAAAGAATGTGCATCAGAGCTGCTGAGCAAGGTGTATTTGTCAAGCTTTGAAAGGCGCCAGTTCATAGCAGGGTCGCTAGACAAACCTGTTTCAATCGCATGAATATGCTTAGCTTGATCTTTAAAGCATTCTTCAACGCTATCAAACCCAGACATGCTGCCAAAAATCCCATACCAAGGCGTCCATGCATGGGCTGGTATTATTTCTATGTCATTATCGATTTCTTTCATCATTTCAGCTAACTCAATGCAGGAAAATCCGAAAATCGGCCTGCCGTCATAATCAAGCCTGCCTTTTTTCAGCAAAGCGGCATTTATCTGCTCTACTATTTCAAAATTTCTTGCCAGCAAAAGCGTATGGATTCTTCTGCCCTTTCCATCCTGGGTGTAAATGTTTGAAATTTCTCCCTGCAAAACAAACCTGAAGTCAGACTTTGAAGTT
>CAYIKX010000018.1:0-12681 GCA_964364025.1 uncultured Methanosarcinales archaeon | reverse complement strand
AAGAAGATTAAAAAAACAGTTTCCAGAAAAGAAATTAATTGTTGCAGGCTGCATTACTGAAAGCATTGTTCCAAAAGTCAAAAATATTGATGAGGGCATTAGTTTTGTCAATACCCATAACTTTGGAAGAATATCAGCTGTTGTTGAAAACTCATTGAATGGAAATGTTCTGGAATTGCTGGATAAAAGGTATGAGCAAAAAGTTAACCTTCCTTCTGTAAGAAAGAATCCAGTCATTGGCATTGTTCCAATTTTGAACGGCTGCAATTATTTCTGCACTTTCTGCTCGACAAAATTAGTCAAGGGAAAATTATTTTCTTATTCCATGGATGCTATAAGAGAAGATGTTAAAGAGCACTTGAAGGCGGGCTGCAAGGAAATCTGGATTACTTCTAACGATACAGGGGCTTATATGGCTGAGCAGGGAGGAAAACAAAAATTGGTTGAATTGATAAAAAATATCTTATCGATACCGATGGATTTTAAAGTCAGGATTGGAATGATGAATCCGGGCAATACAATCACTATGCTTGATGAATTGATAGAAGTTTGCAAGCATCCCAAAATGTTCAAATTTTTGCATATTCCCGTGCAATCTGGAAATAAGGATGTATTAAAATTGATGAATAGGAAGTATACTGTTGAAGATTTTGTTAAAATTGTTGGGGCTTTCAGAAAGGAAATTCCGGAAATTACAATTTCAACTGATATCATTGTTGGATTTCCTTCAGAAACAGAAGAGCAATTTAGGGATTCTATGAGATTATTAAGAAAAATAAAACCAGATGTGTTGAATTTATCACGATATGCTGCAAGAGATGGGACAATTGCAGCAAAAATGAAGCAACTATCAACAAATGAGCTAAAAAGAAGGTCTAGAATAGTTACTGATTTGTATAGAAAGATTGCTTTTGAAAAAAATCAAAAATGGCTGGGCTGGAAAGGGAAAGTTTTATTGGATGAAATTGGAAAAAACAATTCATGGATTGGAAGAAATGATTATTATAAGCCAGTTGTTGTAAGGGGAAACTTTAAATTGGGAGATGAATTACATGTTAAAATAAATGATGCAACGACATTCGATTTGAGGGGAGAGATTTATAAAAATTAGAAGTGTACAGATTTACTAGTAAAATTTTTATAGTAATACTATTTTGTCAAGAGATGTGGATAATATAAATGTGCCAGAGCTCTTTCTTGAAGATAGGGTTAATGCCCTCTTCAGATATTTAAAAGGGAAAGACAGAAGAAAAAGAGATCCTAGATGGCATCCCCTTAGGATGGAATGGCTGAGGGAATTAAGAGAAACCGAAAGAATTTATAATGATCCTATAAGAGCGATAAATAGTGCCAACAATAGAGTATTGGCTGTGATAGGGTATAAGCGAGAGTACGCTGATTTAGCTCAACGTTTGGAGGATATTTCTGTTAAGGCAATAAAGCTTGCAGACCATGTCGCAAAAGTTATAACATTTTCGGATAAACGTGGAATCGCTGACAGACCTGTGATGTTCTTATATTTTGGCCAAAATTTGGTAGAAGAGGAAGAAAAGCCTAAGGGAGATCCACAACTGTCCAAATACGGCTATTTTGCATACGAGTTTGGTGATGTCGGAGAAGTGCTTCCAATGGCTGGGGATAAGTTACAGATCGATGCATCCCGCCCTTCACAGTACCATGACTATAGGTATAGTGGACATAAACTGGATTTGCTAAGGGGAATGCCATTAAGCGAGTTCATGGCCAAATTAGGATCACTTGATTTTTTAAAAGATTGTGCTGTGGTTATCCAAGATTTGCACAAGGATAATATGTATCCAAATAATGAGGATTATCGGATGAATTTCTATTATGAAGGGAAAAATTATTTCGTAAATGTAAAGCTTAGAAGGGATGGAATATTGTTCGTACCTCATTCAAGTATTATTAAAGGAACTGAAGCAAAAGTAACAAAATCGGCATTTGAAGCAGTTACATCCATGTTTCCTCATTTGCTGCCTGTATATGCAATGGAGAAAATAAAAAGCTAAGAAAAATCCTCCAATTCCCTAAATTTATTTTCCATATCCAGCGCTTCTGCAACTGGCTTGTAAGTTATATAGCCTTTGTATGAATTGACCCCTTTTGCAAATCCGATGTCTTCTTTCATTGCTTTTTCAAATCCATTATCTGCCAATTTCACCAAATAAGGCAATGTTGCGCTTGTCAAAGCTAATGTAGAAGTTCTTGGATAAGCTCCTGGCATATTGGTGACACAATAATGTATTACACCGTGCTTGACAAAAATTGGATCAGAATGCTTTGTTGGTTTTGATGTTTCTATGCAGCCTCCTTGGTCTATGCTTACATCAACAATCACAGAGCCTGGCTGCATTGTCTTTACCATTTCTTCTGTAACAACCCAGGGCGCTTTTGCACCCTTAATCAAAACAGCCCCTACAACCAAATCAGCATCTTTAATGTGATGCGCGATGTTTTCAGGCGTTGACAATAAAACATGAGCGCCTTTGCCTATCATATCCTTTAAATTATCCATTCTTTCTTCGTGCCTTCCGAATATGTAGACATTTGCTCCTATGCCATAAGCTGTTTTTGCAGCATGCCTTCCAACAACCCCATCGCCTATAACAACAATTTTTCCGTATAATTTTCCCATTACTTCGCCAAGCATCATGCCTTTGCCATTATTGAATTTTGCAAGGTAATAAGAACCAATTGTAACTGACATATTGCCAGCCACAGCGCTCATAGGAGCAAGCAAGGGCAACCTGTAGTGCTTGTCCTCAACTGTCTCGTATGCTATTCCAGTCGTTTTTGCTTTCAGTAATGCGTCTGTCAATGTTTTTGTCACGCCAGCTAGATGCAGGTAAGTAAATAGTATTTGGTTTTCTTTTAAGAATTTGTATTCATTTTCCAAAGGCTCTTTTACTTTTATGACGATATCGGCGCTCCATGCTTTATTAGTATCAACAATGTCTGCGCCGCTTTTGATATATTCGCCATCTGCAAACCCGCTTCCAGCTCCTGCATTTCTTTCAATAAATACCTTATGGCTGTTAGAAACAAGCTGCTTTGCACCTTCTGGGGTTAATGCAACCCTGTTTTCCTTGTCTTTTATTTCTTTGGGGATTCCTATAATCATGTTAATCACCTTTCACGATTAAAGTCTTTATTTGATTTGAAAATCTAATTTTTTGATTGTTCTTTAATGAAGCTTTATTATTTTATCCCGAAAGTCCTGTTAGTCATTTCTATTGATTTGCTGCCGTCCTTAAAGCCAGTCATAGCCCTTATGCAGTCTATGTTTTCAGGGATTACATCAGATTCCTGGTGCACTGCCTGCATATAAAGCAATTTATTGTGCGAGTTGGAAGTTATCCCAATTGCTTCCTGCCAAACGCATATTTCAGGCATATCTCCCCTTAATCTTCCCAGGTCCCTTGCAAATTCCATGATTTCTGCTGTTGAACGCAAGTGCTCTGCATTTCTCACAATTCTTATCCTTGTAGAATTTTTGAATAACTCTATTACATCACTGATATTGGCTTTTTTCTTTAAATCAACAGTTAGGGTATGCAAGTGCATTAAAGTGGAAGGGACGCTTAATGCGGTAGTGAATATCTCAATATCGTGCAAAACAGTCTGGACATCCGGGCCGTGATGGCTTGGCATCTCCAAAACAGGGACGATTGCATTTATAGGACCATGATAAATATCCCAGGGGTCTGCTCCCCTCCTTATCATTGTGGCATGCACGCTTGTTATGCCGTATTTCTTATTTACAGCGTCTAAAGTCCTGCATAGTCCTGTTGTATTGCAGCTTACAATCCTTACAAAATTTTTGTTTATTGCTTCATCGTAGTTGCACTGGGCAACAAAGCTTGTGCCTGTTATTTCGTGCTTTTCCCCGCCTTGAAAAACAGCTTTGAGCTTTTTTGGCCTGTAGTAGTTGTCGAGGTTTTCCTTTCCAATTTTCTTTGGGGTTGCATCCACAATAACATCAGCTTCTTCAAGCAAATTATTTATATCCCCATCAGGCTTTATCCCATTTAATTTAAAATCTGAATCGCCATCAACAGTAAATATCTTATAGCCTTTTGTCTTTGCCACTTCTGTATTGAAAGAGTAAGAATGCGCTGTTACCCCGACTAATTTCATGTCCTTTTGCATTGCAACTGCATCTGCAACTCTCTTTCCTATTGTGCCATATCCGTTAATGCCGACTTTGATTGCCATTTGAATCACTCTTCGTTTTCCATCTCCTCAGAATATTCTCCTCTTGTTGCTAAGCTATTGAGCCTGGCGCGTTTTAAGAAAGCTTTTTGCGCAGCTGGAATATTCTCTTCTTTGCCCTTCCAGGCTTGTAGTGCAGGCTCCTGCAATGCACGGGCATAAGAAAAACTAAGATACCATGGCAATTTTTCTCCGAGAGTGTGCATCCTGTTTAAATGAGCTGTGGCTTCCTCAGGGGACTGCCCGCCGGAAAGAAAATTAATGCTCGGCAGCTCAGCAGGCACATTTTTCTTTAACACTTTTACTGTTCGCCTTGCAACTTCATCTACATCCGCCCTGTTTTTCGCCTGTTTTCCTGAAATAACCATGCTGGGCTTCAAAATTGCACAATCAATCATTACTTTTTCTTTTTTCAATGCATCAAATACTGCTGCTAAAACTTTTTCAGTGACTTTCTCGCAAGCTTCAATGGAATGTGCCCCATCTATCAAAACTTCCGGCTCAACTATAGGAACAAAAGCATATTCCTGGCTGGCTTTTGCGTACTTTGCAAGGTCTTCCGCATTTCTCTTTATCGCTTCTTCGCTTGGGGTATTCTCAGAAATAGTATATACGGCTCTCCATTTGGTAAATCTTGCGCCTGTTTTTTTGTATTCCTCAAGCCTTTCCCTTAAGTCTTCCAGTCCTTTGGTATATTGCTCTAAGTTATTTAAATTTTCAAGCCCCTGGTCAACCTTGATTCCAGGAACTATGCCGAATTTCCTTAACAGATGCGGAAATGGAATTCCTTCATCTGATTTTTGATATAAAGTTTCTTCAAATAAAATAACGCCGCAAATATATTTTCCAATGCCCGGGGCAGTAAGAAGTATATTTCTATACTGCCTTCTGGTCTCTTCAGTTGACTCGACATTAATGCTTGCCAAACGCTTTGCAGCAGTTTTAGCGCTTTCATCAGCAGCCAAAATGCCTTTGCCCACAACTGCCATATCTCTTATTGTTTGCTTAAGCTCCTGATTTGTCATATTTTAATCACTTTTATTTAAATTTTTTATAATTTTTATTTTTGATTCCGCCTTCGGCATGTCGATAAATCCCATGTATTTTCGATCACCATCGCAAATTTTCAATTTGCGAGGAATTTTACTGCTCGGCGGCAACGACAATTTCTGTGCTTTTGTAAGTTTTACCTGCACAGTCGATCCGCCTCGCTGATACATTTTTCGTGCCATCTTCGATGGCACAATTTTTGATGAAACTTTTTCGCAAAAAGTTTCCCGTCGTCAACTCACGGAAGGGTTGTTAATAATCCGGAAAATGCTCAAAATGGTGGTGCGCTTCAATAAATCTTACTGTCCTAGTTTTCGCGCGCATCACAATTGAATGGGTAACTGCGCCATGGCTCGTGAACCTGACTCCTTTAAGTATTGTCCCGTCTGTCACTCCGGTAGCTGCAAACATCGCTTCATCGCTGCGCACTAAATCACCCATCATAAGCTTTTTGTTTAAGTCTTCAATTCCCATTTTCTTTGCCCTTGTTTTCTCTTCCTCATTTCTGAATTTCAATCTTCCTTGTATTCCTCCGCCAAGGCACTTTAAAGCGACTGCTGCAATTACCCCTTCTGGAGCGCCGCCTATGCCCATCAAAATGTCAACGCCAGATTCTTTCAGGGCAGGTCCCAATGCACCTGCTATATCGCCATCCCTGATTAACCTTATCCGGCAGCCGCATTTCCTTACATCTTCTATTAATTGCTTGTGCCTGTCCCTTTCCAGAATTATGACTGTAACTTCTTCAATGTCCTTATCAAGTTTTTTAGCGACTGCTTTGAGATTTTCTTCAACAGAAGCGTCCAAGTCAACTGCGCCAATGCACTTTGAACCAACGGCAATCTTGTCCATATAAGTGTCTGGGGCATTCAACAAGCAGCCAGAAGGCGCTGCCGCAAAAACAGACATCGCATTAGGGTCACCTCTTGCAGTTATGGTAGTTCCTTCCAATGGGTCAATAGCGATATCAAGCTTCATGCCTTTGCCAGAACCGACTTTTTCTCCAATGTAAAGCATTGGGGCTTCGTCTCTTTCGCCTTCGCCAATAACGATAGTGCCGTTCATGTCAATAATGCTGAAGGATTTTCTCATTGCCTCTACAGCAGCATTGTCTGCAGCCTTTTCGTTGCCTTTTCCAACCCAGAAGGCAGAGCTTATTGCTGCAGCCTCTGTGGCCCTTACAAAATCCAAGGCTAGATTCCTGTCCATAAATCTCAAACCACGCAGTAGCAAGGATTTTTGAGCCTTTATTTAAACTTTTCTATTTATCATACTTTATCATACAAAAACCAAAAGCTTTATAAATAACTAATATAAAGCAGATTGGGGGCTTTTAATGAAAGAACGCGTTACCATAACTCTGGACAAAAATTTAATCAGCCAGATAGACAAGAGAATTGACGGCATAGACATAAAAAACAGGTCGCAGGAGATAGAGCTTCTTCTTGCTGAATCGCTTGGCACAAATATCCCAAGCAAAGCTGTTCTTTTGGTTGGCGGGAGAGGCACAAGGCTGAAGCCATTAACAGACAGAATTCCAAAGGCGCTTTTGGAAGTACAGGGCAAAACAATAACAGAGCATTTATTTGACTTGCTGAAGAAATATGGGATAAGGGATATTATTTTATGCGTCGGTTACTTAAGGGAAAAGATAAAGGAATATTTTGGAGATGGAAGCAGATTTGGAGTTAACATAACTTATGCCGAGGAAGATGAGCCTCTTGGAACAGCTGGATCATTGAAGCTGGCAAAGAAGCACCTTAAGGGCAGCTTTATTGTCTCAAACGGCGACGAATTGAAAAATGTAAACATTCCAAGGATGTTCAGGCTCCACAAAAGAAAAGACGCCTTGGCTACAATAGCGCTTACGACTGTTGACGACCCTTCGCATTACGGAGTTGCAAGGCTGGATGGCTCCAGGATTGTCGAGTTTGTTGAAAAGCCAATTAAAGCACCTTCCAATTTGATTAATGCCGGTTTTTATATTCTTGAGCCTGAGGTTATTGACATGATTTCTGACGGGTTTTCAATGCTTGAAAAGGACATATTTCCAAAGCTTGCCAAGATGGGAAGATTAAGGGGCTTTCCATTTGCAGGCCAATGGTTTGATATAGGCAATATTGAAAGGTATAAAATCGCAGAGAAGAAGTGGGAGGGAATTATACCTATAGAAGAGGATGAGGTGGATTTGGAATAACCTTGCAATTCAAAACAAACATTTATAAAAAATAAAATTAAAAAAACAATATATTTAAATACCAGTGTGTATTGAGTGTGTATTATGTCAGAGATCCAAAGAATAAACATAACATTGCCAAGGAAACTGGTGGAAAAATCAAAGGTTTTGATAGAAGAAGGGCTTTACTCAAATTTTTCTGAGCTTATCAGGGAAAGTTTGAAGAACGAATTGCTGTTGGATAGTAGTTTGATTGAAAAGAAAAAAATTCTTGATAAGTGGTTCAAGGAAGAAGAAGGGAAAGGGTTTGACACATCGGGATTGACGCAAGATGAATTAATTAAAAGGATAAGGAAAACAAGAAATGAGTTGTGGGATGAAAAATATAAGGAATGGTTTGAGGAGCTAAGTTGATAATAGTTTTAGACAGCAATGAATACATTAATTATCTGAGCCAAAAGGTCTTGCTGCTAGATAAGATAGTTTCTGATGGTGATAATATAATACATATAAATGAGACTATAACTAAGGAAGTTATTAATAACTTGAGCGAACCGCTTATAAAGAATTTCTATGATTTTTTGTTTAGGAACAATATAAACGTTAGTTATAGGAAAATGCCATTTAGCCTTTTTAATAAATATAAAAATCTTGGATTAAAGAAAGGCGATATAGCGATTGCGGCATTTTGTGACATGATAGGCGCTGAATATTTAATCTCGGAAAACAGACATTTCTTAAAAGGAATCAAAAATACAAAGTTTAAAATAGTTAATGTGGGACAATTTCTTAAAAAATTATAAAAGAGTAAAAATGCTTAATGAAATTTTCAAGGCCTATGACGTCAGAGGAATCTACGGGCAAAATCTAACAGACGACATTGCCTATAAAATCGGCAGGGCTTTTGTTTATTTTTTAAAATGCAAAGATGTTATCATTGGAACTGATATGAGGCTTTCTTCTCCAAAACTCAGCAAGGCATTAATGAAAGGCATTACGCAACAAGGCGCTAATGCTGTTTTTATCGGCGAAGTTTGCACTGATGCAGTCTATTTCGCTTCAGGATTTCTTAACAAACCGGCTGTAATGTTTACTGCTTCCCATAATCCGCCGCAGTATAACGGAATGAAATTCTGCAGGGAAAATGCTATTCCAATAAATGAAAACACGGGATTGCAGCAGATAAGATTGATAATTGAAAATTCACAATATAAAAAAATCAGAATTAAAAAATATGGGAAAATTATCAAAAAAGATATTCTTAAAGATTATGTTAAGCATGTAAGAAGATTTATTGACATCAAAAAATTAAGAAAATTAAAGATCGCAGTTGATGCTGCCAACGGGATGGCTGGAAAAATAATTCCTCTTGTCTACAAAGGACTGCCGATAAAAATAAGTCCTCTTTACTTCAAGCTTGACGGGACTTTTCCAAATCATCCTGCCGACCCTTCAAAATACGAGAATCTTGCTGAATTGCAAAAAGCAGTAAAAGAAAAAAATTGCGATTTTGGCATTGCTTTTGACGGCGATGCTGACAGGATTTTTTTTGTTGACGGGAATGGAAATGTGATAAACGGCTCTTTGATTGCCTCATTGATAATAAAAAATATTCTGGCAAAATCCAAAAAGCAAAAAATAATCTATAATGCTGTATGCAGCCACATTGTGCCTGACACCATAAAAAAATATGGAGGGAATTCAATAATAGAGAGAGTCGGCCATTCTTTCATAAAGGAAACTATGAGAAAAACCAAGGCATTGTTTGCATGCGAGCATTCCGCGCATTATTATTACAGGGATAATTACAGGGCAGATTCTGGGATTATAACAAGCCTGATAGTTTCTGAGATTGTTTCAAGAGAAAAAAAACCATTATCAATTTTATTGAATGAATTTAAAAAATATCACACAATTGAGGAAATCAGCGCTGAAGTCAGGTATAAAAATGCAAAATTAAGGGAAATTGAATCTACCTATAAAAAACAAAACCCCAAAAAAATGTCAAAACTCGATGGAATCACTATTGAGTTCAATGATTGGTGGTTCAATGTAAGGCCAAGCAATACAGAGCCTTTGTTGAGATTAAACCTGGAAGCTGATTCTGAGGAGCTGATGAAGGAGAAGAGGGAAGAATTAGTTAATATCATAAAACGAAACTAATTTCGCAACCTTTAAATAGTATTAAATAATTCTAACTATCAACAGAGAGAGAAGAACGCAGTTACTAATTTTCTTCTCAAATAATTTGAGATGGTCAATACGAAATTAAAGCCTATTTTGCCAAGCTTAAGGGAAAAAAAGCGCTACCTTGTATTTGAAGTTATATCAAAAGAAAAAATAGATGATGCTAACGCAGTTTCAAATGCTATATGGGATCATTCACTTCAGTTTTTAGGACAGCTTGGTGCAGCAAAAGCAGGCATTATGGTCTTAAGCAACAAGTGGAATCCAGAGCAGCAGAAAGGCATAGTAAAAGTAAGCCACAAGCATGTTGATTCCTTAAAATCAGCATTAGTTTTCATAAATAAAATCGGGAACAATGATGTGATTTGCAGAAGCTTGGGCGTATCAGGAATTTTAAAAAAGGCTGAAACAAAGTATTTGAAGGCATCATAAAAACAATAAAAAATTAAATCAAAAATAAACAATCGCGAGAACGACCTTTGAAAGCAAACTTAAAGAAGGTAACCCGTTTGTAAATATATGGGCGAGGCGGTCAATGCCGACTCGCACTAACATGCGTCGCAGACGGATTGAAAAAGTTAAAATAAAAATTTCAACAATTAAAAAATAGGAGGTATGAATCAAAATGCAACAACCAATGCCGCATCAGTTGATGGGATATGACAGGGCAATAACCATGTTCAGCCCTGACGGAAGGCTATTGCAGGTTGAATATGCTAAAAAGACAGTCAGGCAGGGCTCAACAGCCATAGGAATTGTCTGCTCAGACGGTGTTTTGCTTGTGGCAGACAAAAGAGTTGTTGACTCATTAATTGTGCCTGAAAGCGTTGAAAAGATATGGCAGATTGACGACAATATAGGGGCTGCTGCATCAGGAATTTTAAGCGATGCAAGAGTGCTGATTGACAGGGCGCAGCTAAAGGCGCAGCAAAATCGGGTAACTTATGACTCTGATATTGATACCCTTACAATTGTAAAGGATATATGCGATTTAAAGCAGATATGCACACAAAGCGGCGGCTTAAGGCCGTTTGGGGTGTCTATTCTGGTTGCTGGCATTGACAACCATACTCCAAGATTATTCGAGACAGACCCTATTGGAATTTATTTTCAGTACAGGGCAACAGCAATAGGCGAGGGAGAAATTGAGGTTGAGGAAATTTTGCACAGCGAGTACAAGCCGGAATTGACAATAGAAGACGGCTTAAAGCTTTCATTAAAGGCGTTAAAAAAGGTTTTAGGGGAAAATTTCAATGTCGAGAGAATTGACGCCGCATATATTAGCATAACAGAAAAAAAATTCAGAAAAGTGACAAAATCAAAAATAGAGAAGATAGTGTCAGAATTAAAAGACGAGAAAAAAACAACAAAGAAGTAATGTGATTGATTATGGTTAATGTTGACCAGGCAATAATAGCAAGATTAAAGGCCCAGGGGCATAATTTTGAGATTCTTGTTGATTGCAGCAATGCGCTTGCCCTAAGGGAAGGGAAAGATTTGGATATGCACGATGTTCTTGCGGCAATGCAGGTATTTTCAGACGCGCGCAAAGGCTTAGTCGCTTCTGAAACTGCAATGAAGCAGCTTTTTGGAACAAGCGACCCCAGAGAAGTGGCAAAACAGATTATACAAAAGGGGGAAATCCAATTAACCCAGGAATACAGGGAGAAATTAAGGGAAGAAAAAAGAAAACAGATAATTTCAATAATACACAGGAATGGCGTTGACCCGAAAACTCATCTGCCCCATCCGCCGCAAAGAATTGAAAATGCATTCATAGAGGCAAAATTTCATGTTGACGAGTTTAGGCCTGTTCAGGAGCAGGTTCAGGAAGCCTTGAAAAAACTGAGGCCAATACTGCCGATAAAATTTGAAGTCAAGGAAATTGCGATTAAAATTTCCCCTGAATATGCGCCAAAGTGCTATTCAACTGTAAAAACATTTGGCACAATACTGAGGGAAGAATGGCAAAGCAGCGGCAATTGGATTGCCGTTGTTGAACTGCCAGGCGGCTTGGAAAATGACTTATATGACAAATTGAACAAGATATGCCATGGTAATGTGGAAAGCAAGGTTTTGAGGATAAAATAATCAAATTAAAAAATAAAAATCATAATCAAACAATAAAGGTGAAAACAAAAAATGTCAAAAACAATGGTTAATGATAAAGAAATATCTGTTCCTGGCGAAGTTTTGGCAGTTGGGATGGATGTTCTGCCGGGTGCAGGAACTTACAGAGATGGAGAGAAAATTGTTGCAAACAGGCTCGGGCTTGCTATGATAGATGGACGAACAATAAAACTGATTCCATTGGCAGGAAGGTACATTCCAAAAACAGGCGACACAATCATATGCAAAGTCATTGACGTTGGGTTTAATGGATGGAGGCTTGACACAAACTCAGCCTATTCTGCAATGCTTTCTATGAAAGATGCAACATCTGAATTCATACAAAGAGGGGCAAATCTTACACAATATTATGATCTTGGCGATTATATTGTATGCCATATTGTTAACGTAACAAGCCAAAAATTGATTGATGTGACAATGAAGGGGCCTGGCTTGAGAAAATTAAAAGGAGGAAGAATCATTGAAGTTGACTCAAACAAAGTGCCTAGAATAATAGGAAAGCAGGGCTCTATGGTTGTAATGATTAAAGATCTTACAAAATGCAACATTGTTGTCGGCCAGAATGGGCTTATATGGACTGATGGCGAGCCAATTAACGAGCTTCTTGCCGTACAGGCAATAAGGAAAATTGAAAAGGAAAGTCATCTTTCAGGGTTGACTGATAAAATAAAAGAATTTTTGGAGAACAAGGGAGTGAAATAAATGACTTACAAGCAAAGAATTGACGGAAGGAAATTTGATGAAACAAGGCAAATTGAAGCTAAAGTTGGAGTGATAAAAAGGGCGGACGGCTCTGCAATGTTCAAGATAGGCAACACATGGGCTTATGCTGCTGTTTATGGCCCGAGAAACCTGCATCCGAAGTTTTTGCAGGATCCTCAAAAGGGAATTTTAAGATGCAATTA
>CAYIKX010000017.1:0-12921 GCA_964364025.1 uncultured Methanosarcinales archaeon | reverse complement strand
AAGACCCGTCAATTGTAATTGAGATTAATGAAGAAACCGGTGAAAACCTTATTTCAGGCATGGGCGAGCTTCATCTGGAGATTATTGAAAACAGGATAATAACTGAAAAAAATGTTGAGGTAAAAACATCCCAGCCAATTGTGGTTTTCAGGGAATCAATAACAAAAGTTTCGCAGGAAGTGGAAGGAAAAACTCCAAACAAGCACAACAAATTCTATTTCGTAGTTGAGCCGTTAAATCCTGAAGTGTATAAGCTTATCAAAGAAGGAAATATTCCAGAAGGCCGCATCAAAAAGAAAAATCTTGAAATAAGAAATGCCTTGATTGAAACAGGAATGGAAGGAAAGGAAGCAGACCAGGTAAAGGACATCTATAATGGAAATATTTTCCTTGACAAGACAAGAGGACAAGTGCATTTAGGTGAAGTTTTAGAGATGATTTTTGACATGTTTGAGGAAGTTATGAGAAAAGGGCCATCAGCAAGAGAGCCGTGCGCAGGTGTAAAAGTCAGCTTGACAGACATGAGCCTGCACGAAGATGCTATCCATAGGGGGCCTGCGCAGGTATATCCTGCAATAAGGGAAGGAATAAGAGGGGCTATGCTGACAGCTAATCCTATAATGCTTGAGCCGATGCAGGTCATGCTGATTGAAGCTCCTAATGAATACTTGGGTAGCCTCACAAAGCTTGTAAGCAGCATCAGGGGACAGCTATTGGACGTAACCCAAGAAGGCGCATTAGTTTTTGTAAAGGGAAAACTGCCTGTTATGAGCATGCTTGGCTGGAGTTCTGACTTGAGGTCAGCAACTGAGGGAAGGGGAGTTTCTTCGCTTGTTGACCAGAGCTTTGAAAGGCTGCCTGCTGAACTGCAATTAAAGGTAGTGCAGGAAATAAAGAGCAGAAAAGGATTAACAGATGCGATGGTCGGGGTTTAGAAAGATTTTTTCATATAGAATTCTTTCTTATTTTTATCCAATCTCTCAACAGCATATCTCAATGTTGTTCTTGGCATTGTCTGATAATGTTTGTCCAGAAATTTAATCAATTCCTTTTCATCTCTTTTTCCCATCTCTCTTAGCATCCACCCTACTGCTTTCTGGATTAAATCATGCTTGTCACTCAACAAAATCTCAGCAATTTTTATTGTGTCATCAAACTGACGATTTCTTATGAATTCAAAAGTTGTTATTATTGCAATTCTCCTGTCCCACAGGCTTTCTGACTTTGCCAGCTGATACAATATTAACTTGTCTTTATCCAATAGATGCTTTCCAAGCAATTTGTCTGCAACACAGTCAATCAAATCCCAGTTGTTGCCGCGATGCTTGTGCCGAAGATAAAAGTTTATTACTCTCTGCTTTGCAGCATTTCCTGCTTTTCCATATTTGTAAACAAGAATAAAAAGTGCTGTTAGCCTGTGCTCATGGTATTTGCTGTAAAGTAACCCCTTAACGTCGTCAAAGCTTAAACCAACATATTTTTGCGCAAGCTTTCTCTGCTCTGGCACAGCCAAACCTAGAAAAATATCACCAAAGCCATATTGCCCTTTACCTGTCTTGAAGAATCTTGCATAAACTTTAGCCTTGCCGGGATGGGAAAGCAATTTCAGTTCTTTTTTAAGTTCATTAAGCATGACATTGTGAATTCATCAATATTTTTAAACATTGGCATATTACCGAAATGCATGTTTAAAACTACAGTTGAGCCGAAATATGATAACTTTTGGCGTGGTGAGCAGAAACTGTCTGTTCCGGTTGACCTTGACGGCCTCATGACGAATTTGAGCACTTATGCCTCAAAGGTCAATTCGTTTTGTCTTTGCGACAACGTAAACGGGAATCTTGCCCCGAACATGGAAAGGACGGAATCTGCTAGGAGGCTTATGATTGAAAGGGCTCCTGCAATCTCCGGCTCAATCTCGAATAAAACAACCCATCTTGTCATAAGAACTGACACTAAAACTTCCCTGGATTATGAGGTGATGAAGCCGACTGCCCCGATTGAAGCAAGGACAGAGCTTGATTACATAGTCGGCAGACAGATTGCGGTTGACTATGCAAGGGCAGCAGGCGTATGCACTCCTGAGCAGTTCGGGAAAGCGGAAATAGAACGCAGGATTGTGCCGTTTACATACAGAGGCCGCATCATCCGTTTCAGGAATCTGAAGCTATATCTTCTTGCAGAAATAAACGCGCTTAAAGGAAGTTATTAGCAGAAAGCTTTCAGATTTCTAAAAAATTTCTTTATCTTCCTCTTATTCTCCTCAAAATTCCTGTTCGCATATTTAATTAATTGTTTTAAATATTTTTCATCGGCAACAAAATGTTTGTCTTTGACAACAGTTTCAAGATGCTCGCTTCCAATAATTTCAATCGTTATTTTTCTTTCATTCAATCCAATTATCCCTGCTCTCCTGAATATTTTTCTCGATAAATCCAAAAATATCTTTGCAGATTCAAGATTCCTGCATGCAATATGCAATATTAACGGCTGCTGTTTAAACCAGATTTCATGTTTGGTTTTTTTATTTTTTTGATGTTTTTTTAACGACTCAATAATTTCACTGAATTTAACTTTATCGTGCTTTGCAAAAATCCAGCTGCATTCGTTTTTCTTTCTTGACTTCACCTCCTGCAAGACAATCCTGCCGGCGCAGCTTGATGTTGCGTAATAGTCATTTTTTGAGTTTACCCCATTGACTAATTTAACAATATCCCTATCGATGGAACCCTTTTTGCTTTTATCTTTCTTTTTGAGAAAATCCGATTTTTCTTTATTGAAAGGGTCGAACATAATTCACCTTAAAACAAAAACGCCGACGCCCGGATTTGAATTTCCCACCTTGATTTGCGAAGCAAATCCTTAGTTTTGGTGAAGCTTTTTTGCTTGCCAAAAAAGGTTCCGGGATACCCTTGCGGGAACGGGCTAACCTGTCTAAAAACTCAAGGCCCGCGCAGTGCCAGATTGTGCCACGTCGGCATAAAGAAAACAGATTTTTTACCTTAATTTAAATTTATTGCTTATTAGTTGATTTTAATCTTTTCTTTCTTTTGGCGGCAACAGGTTGGGAATACCATCCTCAATTGCATATTTTGTTCCGCAGTTTGAGCAGACAAGCCCTTGCTTGTTTTTTGTGTATTCTAAATCACCTCTGCAAAGCGGGCATGCCAGAATATCGAATAAGTCCTTTGGAATGGGGTCCTCAGCTTTTTTTTCCTTTTTTTGCATATAGCATCAGAATCAACAACCTGCTAAAAAACCTTTCGTTTCAGCTAGAAAGCATAAGCTTTATTTTAATAGTTAGCGAGTTGTTGGTGAGTTCGTGTGACATGCGAGAGCTCGTGTGAAATGCGAAAGCTCGAGATGCGTGCGAGAACACTTCGCACGCTCGCGTTCATCTCACCCGCTTGAACTTAGCAACTGGGTGTTTATGATTCATTAATTTTGCCAGTGAATAATAGAAAATTATTTAAATACCTAAACACTAAGTGATGATAAAATGACAGATGCAAATCTCCTTGTTACGTATGAACCCTCTCATGCCGGAAGTGCAAAGGAAGAAGTTGAAAAGGCATTAAAAGCCATAAAACAAAAAGCAAAATTTCTCAAATCGGATGTGGAGGGGGTTTACAAGATCAGGATTGGGAATGCAAAGAAGGCAGTCAAGAGTTTAAGCAAGCTAAAAAATAAGAAAGGCATGTTTGAGCATACATTCTATTGGATTCCAATTGAGAAATGGATAACAACAAATGTTAATGCAATGCAGAAGGAAATTAAGAAATTGCAGAAAGGCATTAAAAAAACAGATAAGTGGAAGATGGACCTGCATAAAAGGCATTTCGATAAGATGCACTCAACAGAACTTATAATTAAACTGACAGAGGCTGTTGACAAGCCAAAAGTTGACTTGGAAAACCCGCAAAAGATAATAGAAGTGCAGATTATAGGCAATAAAGCCGGCTTGGCCTTGCTGAATAAGGATGAATTGCTGAATTTGTCTGGAAAATAAACAATAAAGTTTTTCCACAACCTATAAATACTTCTTAATTTCTAAATGTTCTATTTATGGCAAAGCAGAAAACAATAGCAAAAGATATACCGCTTGCAGAAATAACCTTGAGAAGATACGAAAAGCCTATAAATTTGAGCGAAAGAGACCTCATACGAAAACTCTGCCTGTCAATCGGCTTATTGCAGCCCGGCGATTCAAGGGACGTGATTGTGGATGTTCTTAATGTTTTAATCAAGGCGAAAAAAGGACAAATAAGCATGACAAGCGACGAGATCTGCGCCATGGTAATTGAAGAAAGGAAAAAATTAAAACTGCAAATGCTTGGAATAGCATCTTCAAATATAAGAAGGCAGCTGAAAAGATTAAAAGATTTGTTGCTGATAGAGAAAAGGCTCAATGCTTATAGCATAACAGAGCAGAGCAACCTGAACGAAATTTTTGAGGAAAAAATTGAGAAATTTTTGCTGCCGTCTATTAATTCCAGAATCAAGGAGTACTTGAAAAAGATTGATGAATTGTAAACCTTTAATTATTTTCAAAGTAAAAATAATTCTAAAATCAATAAGGCTTTCGGCCCAGCATCATAAAATTGATTTTTGATATCGTCGTAAAAACGAAATATTTAAATACATGCTCAATTTTGTATTCGATAAATAAGACGTGGGGTTGTTAGCTATCGTCTTAAAAGCAAATAAACAGATGGAGGTAAATCTAAAATGGCAGAATTGGTTGCAAAAGCGGGAATAAAAAAGCAGGCAGGCTACCTTTATTTTGTGGACAAGAAAGGGCATATAGCCAGAGCCAAGATGTCGAGAGGCGGAAGAAAAAAGGGGAAAGCCAAGATCGAACTTGTTCATAAGGTTGGCATTAAGAAAAAGTCCGGCCACCTGTACTTCATCAACAAGCATGGCGACGTATATGCAGCGAAGATGGCTCGCGGCGGAAGGAGAAGGAAAAGAAGATAAATTCTTTTTCTTTTTTATTTATTTTATTCCTTTTTGCTGGACTCTGTTGCCAATAATCTTTTTAGAGAGAATATAGCGACTTCTATTTGCTTGCGGGTAGGCTCTTTTGTTGTGATTTTTTGAAGCCCCAATCCCGGCATGGAAACCAGCTTGAATAGCAGGTTTTTTTGATGCTTGTCGCTGATTTTGAGTATCTCATAGGATATACCTGCAATAAGCGGAATCAGTAAAATTCTTGCAGGAAACAATACCCCCTTTCTGACCCACGCATTAAAATTTGAAAATTCCGGATAATAAAATAAAATTATCGAAGGCAACAACGAAAAAATAAAAATACTTACAATAAAAACTATCAATAAAAACGACGTTCCGCATCTTGGGTGCAGGGTTGTGAATTTTTTTACATTTGCCGGTTCGAGTTTTTTGCCATTCTCATAGCAATGTATTGCCTTGTGTTCTGCGCCATGGTACTGGAATAACACTTTTACATCTTTAATGAATGAAATCAGGATGATGTAGATTAAAAAAATCAGTATCCTAATCATGCCATCCATCAAATTAAACAAAACAGGTTTTTTTTCCTCAGTAAACCCGATAAAATTGGTTAAAAAATAAGGCAATGCAATAAAAAATAAAATTACAAACCCCATAGAAACAAAAATTGTAAAAGCAATCTCATGTTTTCCGAGTTTTTCCTCTTTGCCGCTGGTTTGCTCTGCAGACCACATTATTGATTTTATCCCGATAACGAGCATTTCCAGAAGATTCACAAAGCCCCTGACAAAAGGCCATTTGAAAAAATTATATTTTTTAGCCGGTATTTTGCCGTTTTTTGAGATTATTTTATTGCCTTTTCTTACAGCTACAACATATTTTTTAGTTCCTCTTATCAAAACACCTTCTATAACAGCCTGTCCGCCTATGTTGATTTTTTTATTTTCCATTAATGTCGTGATTTTAGTTTTGTTTTAAATAGTTATCGAAAGTCTCTGACTTTCGGGAACTCCCAAAAATTCGTGAATTTTTGATAGTTATTGATTTTTTATCCAAAACCTTTATATTCATTCTTAAAATCTTCTTCGCTATGAAATGCCCTTACTGCAATTACGAGGAAACACAAGTTATAGATACAAGAGACACTGAAAACTTGGAATCGACAAGAAGAAGAAGGGAATGCCTGAAATGCAATAAAAGATTTACAACATATGAAAGAGTTGAAGAAGCTGAAATTATTGTTGTTAAAAAGGACGGCAGAAGAGAGAGGTTTGAGAGGCAGAAACTGCTTAATGGCATTCTGAAAGCCTGCGAAAAAAGGCCCATAAGCCTGGATAAGGTTGAAAAGCTTGTTGACGAGGTTGAATCGGATTTGAGAAAAAGAGACTCTGTTGAAGTTGAAAGCAAGGTAGTCGGGGAGATTGCAATGAAAAAGCTCAAGACTTTGGATAAGGTTGCTTACATAAGGTTTGCCTCTGTTTACAGGGAATTCGAGGATTTGGACAGATTTGAGGAAGAATTGGAGAAACTGCAGAAAAAATGATTATTGGTCTTACAGGCAAAAACGCCTCAGGAAAAGGTGAAGTTGCAAATTATTTGAAATCAAGAGGTTTTATTTATTATTCCCTTTCCGACGTTATAAGGGAAGAGGCGACAAAAAGAGTCTTGGGGCATTCAAGAGATAATTTGATAAATTTAGGAAACGAGTTGAGGAAAAAATTCGGACCAAGCTATCTGGCGCAGCAAATTAATTTTAAAATTAAAAAACAATTAAAAAATGATAAAAAATTAAGCTTTGTTATAGACAGCATAAGAAGCCCTTTTGAGGCAAAAGAGTTAATGAAGAACAAAGGATTCGTTCTTGTTGGCGTTGATGCCCCTATCAAACTGAGATTTAAAAGATTGCTGGAAAGAAACAGGGTTGGAGATTCAAAAACATTAGAAGAATTTAAGAGGCAAGAGCAAAGAGAAAATTTAAAAAGCGATATAAATCAACAGCTTGATTCAACGTTCGGGATGGCTAAGAAAATTATAATCAACGATGGAACATTAGAAGAACTGCAAATCAGGATTGATGATTTATTGAAAATATCAAGGAATTAAAAATAAAAAATTAAATCTCAAAAACAAAATGGCAAGAGCTAGCTGGGAGCAGTATTTTATGAGCATAGCAAAGGAAGTTGCAACAAGAAGCACTTGCGACAGGAAGCATGTAGGCTCGGTTATTGTAAGGGACAAGACAATTCTTTCCACAGGCTATAATGGAAGCGTAAGGGGAATGCCTCATTGCGATGACATTGGACATATGATGGAAAACGGCCATTGCGTTGCTACAATCCATGCAGAAACAAATGCGATACTTCAGGCAGCAAAAAACGGCGTAATGATTGATGGCGCAGAAGTTTATATAACTGCAAGCCCGTGCTGGCCATGCTTCAAGATGCTCGCAAATGCAGGAATAAAAAAAATATATTACGGCGAATTCTACAGGGACGAGAGAATTTTTGACGTTGCGAAGAGATTGGGAATTGAGTTGATGCATATTCCTGTTGACCAGAAAACTTTGTGAATTAGAAAACTATTTATACTGATTTATCCAGTGTTTTAAATGGTGATATTTTGACATCTAAAAATAGTTCTAAAATCGCTATTGTAGGAGCTGGCTTTGTCGGCAGCACTGCTGCTTATGCCTGCCTTATTGACGGGGCTGCTTCTGAAATTGCCTTGATTGATGTAAACAAGGAAAAAGCCGAAGGGGAAGCAATGGACCTGCAGCATGGGTTGCAGTTCAAATCTAATGTAAAAATACACTTTGGCAGCGATTATAAATTATGCAAGGATTCTGAGATTATTGTCATATGCGCTGGCGCACACCAGAAGCCGGGCGAGACAAGATTGGATTTAGTGAACAAAAACGCAATAATCTTCAGGCAGATGATTCCAAGCATTACAAGGCATAACAAGGACTGCATTTTTCTTGTTGTTTCAAATCCCCTTGATGTTTTGACTTATTTAACATTAAAATATTCGAGATTTCCTAAAAATAGGGTGTTTGGCTCAGGCACCATCCTGGACACAGCAAGATTCAGGTATTTGCTAGGCGAATATTTTGAAGTCAGCCCTAACAGCGTTCATGCATATATATTGGGAGAGCACGGCGATTCATCATTTCCTGTCTGGAGCACTGCAAATATTGCAGGGGTAAATCTAAAATATTTCAGGAAATACAGCAAAAAGGCAATGGAAAAAATATTTCTTGAAACAAAGAATGCCGCTTATGAAGTCATTGCAAAGAAAGGCGCAACATATTACGCTATAGGATTAGGCATCGCAAAGATTGTAAGGGCTGTTTTGTCTGACCAGAATGAAGTTTTAGCATTGTCTTCTTATTTAAAAAATTATCACGGCGTCAGCGGAGTTTGCCTTAGCGTGCCTGCTGTTGTAAATAGGAGTGGAATAAAAGAGCATATTATATTGCCGCTTAATTCTCTGGAGAAAAAGCAATTAAGAAAATCTGCGAATGTGATAAATGGCATCTTAAAAGGGTGCGTGAATTGTTAATTTCCCACAAACCTCGAATAAAGCGATTTTGCTTCCTTCTCGTCTTTTGCTTTTATCAAAGCCCTTCCGTCATTAAATATTGTTATCTTGTTGTCAAAATTAATGCAATAATTAAAATCAGTGAAATGCGAGAGCTCGACTTGCGTGCGAGAACGCTCGCGTTTGAGCACGCTCGCGTTCAAATCTCTCGCTCGCTCATTTCCCACTTTTCCGATTCTTTTTAATTTATTTTTTAAATCATTGAATTGATTTTTATCCATATTTTTTGTTTTGATTTGAAAAATATCATTGCCGCATAATTTTATTATCCTTGACGATATTTTACCATTTAAATATTCAAAATTGTTTTTAGCACAGCAAACACAATTCCTGTTTTTGTTTACTTTTATTTTTATTAATTCATTTCTCCAAATATCAAAAAATAATAGATTTTTTTCAATATTATTTTTTTTCAATATTATTTTTATTGTTTCATTTGTTTGTATTGATGAAATCAAATGCGTAATGGAATTCAGTACACCTGTTGTTTCACATGTATCCAATTGCACGGCTTCTTTCAAAAAGCATCTTAAGCATAGATTATTTTTGTTCGGGATTATATTAAAAACATAACCTTTGCTTCCGACTGCTGACGAGTATATAAATGGGATTTTGTTTTTGGCTGAAAAATCATTTATTAGAAATCTGGTTTCCAGATTGTCAGTGCAATCTAAGATTAAATCAGTTTTTTTTATATCTATAATCTTTTCAATATTCTCAAAATTCAAATCGTCAATAAAAAAATCAGTCTTAATTTCAGAGTTTATTTTGCTTAATTTTTCTTTTGCGGCCAAAGCTTTAGGTTTTCCTATATCCTTTTCATCAAACAAGCTTTGCCTTTGCAGATTTGACAACTCAACAACATCCCTGTCAATCAAAATCAATTTTCCGATTCCTGCCCTTGCCAATAATTCAGCTGAAACGCTGCCTAAAGCCCCTAAGCCAACTATAGCAACAGTGCTTTTTCCTAATTTTTCCTGTCCATTTTTGCCGATTTCCTTGAAGATTTCTTGGCGAATATAGCGCATATATGGGGTTTGATTGATATTTATTTAAAGGTTTAGAATTATTTTAAACAGAGCATAGTTACTGAAGATGTTCAACCTTTAATTGAACTTCTCCGATCATCTCGCTATCTGGTTTCTTGAGACGCCGATTATATTCGAGATAAATATTATAACACTCGACAGCCCAAGCTCTCCATTGCCGTTGAACTCTGTATGCAGTTTTATGCACTAATTCAAACGCAGCATCTCCTGCTATGGCAAATGCTTCGGCAGAAGAATTTGGTTCAAACTCTGACAAAACAATGGCGGCTTTCAAAGCATTATGGTACCAATCCTTTGCCCATAATACATCTTCAGTTCTTTTATATATAGTGCCGGCAACAAAGGCGGCGCTAATACGGAAATGGGATTCTAAACCCAATAATTGTCTGCGCGAGTAGCCGGGCAAAAATGACACTCTTATTTTTTCCACACCTTCAATATTCATATCAAATAGATTTTGTAAAACTGCGTCTAAAGAGACATCGTGGTTAATGAGTATTGCCTGGGAAACTTCTGAAAGTTTCCTTAAATCTTCTATGCCTTCATCCAGAAAACTTTTTGTGCTTCTTAAATATTCTGAAATGATATCAGAGATTTGCTGTATTTTTTTAGGCTTGTCCGGTAGGCCGTAATAATGCCTGTTTATTAAGTGTCGCAATGGTTCTTCCATTTACCTAACTAATGACCATATGTTTAAAAATTTAGAGTTTTTGCGTTAAAATTCGAAATAACCAACAACCTTTTTATATAAGTCCATAAAGATACAATTCATGCCATCGGAATTCATTCAAAGACAGAAAGATGATTTTTTCAGGGATTTGACATCATTTGGAAGCCTGTGGTTTTACATTATTTTAATGCTGTTCTTTCTTATACAAGAAAATTATCAAGTATTTAAAAAATTAATAGCTGGATTTGTTTTAATATACGGAATAACGATAATAATCCGCTCAATCTGGTTTAAGAACAGGCCAAAAAAATACAGCTATAACAATTATATAGAAAAGCTGGATGCTGCCTCATTTCCAAGCTTGCATGCTACAAGAATTTCTTTTTTGGGACTGTTTTTTGCAAGTTATTTTAATAATTTTATGTTATCTTTCTTGATAGTTGTCTTGGTTTTGATAGTCCTTTATGCCAGAACTTACTTGAAAAAGCACGACTGGAAAGATGTTATTGCTGGTTTTATTATAGGCATCTTGGTGTATCTTGCCGTTAATTTAATTTAAAGACTTAAAGCCTTCTTACCACAATATTTATATATAAGTTAACAATCGTTAAGTCTATGCAGGAAACAATGCCTCAGGAAATTGAAGTCAGGTATATTCTGCCTGCCATAAGAAGAGAGTTGGCTAGAATTCTCATAAAAGAGCACAAGCTGAGCCAGAAAGAAGCAGCCAGCATACTTGGCTTGACAGAAGCTGCAGTTTCCCAATACCAGCACTCAAAAAGGGCAAAAGAGGTTGTTTTCAGCAATAATATAGTCAATGAAATAAAAAAATCGGCTGACAAAATACTTGCAAGCAATAATAAGCAAAGTGTAATAGCGGAGATGTACAGGATAAGCAACCTCACAACTGTAAAGCAGATTTTATGCGACTTGCACAGGTCCCAGTCAAAAGATTTGGCAAATTGCAATATTTGCTATGACGAGTTATTAACAATAAAGGCAAACAACTAAAATGACACCAGCACAGGCAGAACAGGTTTTTGAAAAAGATTACAGCAAGTATGGATTTCATGACAAGGAAGACTATGTGTTCAAGGCTAAAAGAGGGCTTTCAAAAGAAATAGTTGAAGAAATTTCTAAAATAAAAAATGAGCCGGACTGGATGCTAAAGTTCAGGTTAAAATCTTTGGAAGAATTCTATAAAAGGCCTATGCCTCAATGGGGGGCAAATTTAAATACAATCGATTTTGATAATATTTTTTATTACTTAAAGCCTACTGGCAGGCAAGGCGACTCATGGGAAGATGTGCCTGAGTATATCAAGAATACATTCAACAAATTGGGAATTCCCGAAGCAGAGCAGAAATTTCTTGGAGGAGTTGGCGCGCAGTATGAAAGTGAATTGGTTTACCATAAAATAAGAAAAGACTTGGAAGAAAAGGGAGTTATATTTTTGGGAATGGATGATGGATTAAAACAATATCCGGAAATTGTAAAAAAATACTTTGGAACAGTTATACCATATAATGATAATAAATTAGCCGCACTAAACAGCGCAGTCTGGTCTGGCGGTTCATTTGTTTATGTCCCTGCTGGAGTAAAGGTTGATTTGCCATTGCAAGCTTATTTTAGAATAAATGCTCAAAATATGGGGCAGTTTGAAAGAACTTTGATAATTGCAGAGCCAGGAAGTTCAGTGCATTACATCGAGGGATGCTTTGAAAAAGGCGCTCCGATAAAAACAATTGATGGAATTAAAAAAATTGAAGATGTAAGGGAAGGAGATATTGTTTTGACTCACACGGGTTCTTACAAAAGAGTTTACAAGACTCAGAAAAGAATTCATGATGGCACTATGTGCACGATAAATTATTATGGAGATACAAGACAAAAAATCAGAATTACCGGAGGTCACCCAGTTCTTGCGGTCAAGAGGCTAAAGATAGAATACAAAAATACACAATGGAAACCTGAATGGATAGAATCAGCTCAGCTTGGAAAAAATGATTATATTGCAATTCCTGTGGAAAGAAATGTTATTTCACAAGATTCAAGATTTTTCTCAGTAAAAATAGGAAGAGGAAGGCATCCTGCCAAAAATATTGAATTCAAGATTGAAACCGATAAAGACTTTTTTAGATTAGTTGGTTACTATATGGCGGAGGGCTCTGTAATGGGAGAAAACTACTTGACTTTTACATTCAACAAAAAAGAAAGGGATTACATAGAAGATGTAAAAGAACTATTGGAAAAATTCTTTGGAAAGGAGCCATTGGAATATAAAGAATACAAGAGCGGAATTTCCATAGTATTGTGCAGCACTCTTGCAGCGAGACTTTTCAAGCAAGAATTCAGCTCTGGAGTTAAAAATAAATCTTTGCCAAAATGGTTTATGCTAGAATCTCCTGAAAAACAGGCAGAATTTATCAAAGGCTATTGGAGAGGGGACGGTAATTTTGCTAACAAAAAATATTCATGGGGAACTAAAAGGATGTTTAGAATAAATACTGTTTCAGAATTACTGGCAGAGCAGACTAGGGACTTATTGCTAAGATTAAATATTTTTGCTTCAATAAATGTTTGGAACAGAAGATCTCCAAGAAGCAACTCTTTTGTTGTTTATATTGGCGG
>CAYIKX010000016.1:0-13042 GCA_964364025.1 uncultured Methanosarcinales archaeon | reverse complement strand
AATGTGGTTAACAGCATGGGTCCGACCCCGGTCCGAAATGCAGAGCAAAATACCTGCACGCAATTCCGGGCAGCCCCATCTATTCAACCTTTATATGTTCTTCCTTTACAGTCTGCAGAACTAGCTTTGTCTCTGTCCTTTCAACAAACTCGTAAGTCTGAATCTTTTTCAGGAAATTGTCCATCTGCCTTCTTGTCTTGAATCTTGCGAGAATGATTGCATCAAAAGCGCCTGTAACGTCATAAACTGCAAAAACATTTGGATGGACTGCAATTTTTTTCTCGACATCAAGCAGCCTGCCTTTTGAAATTCTTATCTCAATTATAACTTCTATGTCATATCCCATCTTTTCATAATCAAGATTTGCAGTATAGCTTTTGACTATCTTTTCTTTTTCCAATTTATTTATGTGATGCATGACAGTGGCAACAGAAACACCTGTTTTTGCAGCAATCTGCCTGAGGGACAATCTAGAATTATCTATAACTGCATTCAGTATTTTCTTGTCTGTTTCTTCTAATTCCATTTGTTTAATTATGTATGCTTTTTTATTAGAAAAATAAACAAATATTTAAAATTATTGGTTTTTGATTAATTTTTGTTTAACAAAACGCAGAATAAATATATAAATATTAACAAAGTTCTCTTAATCCTAATTCTAAGCTGGGCTTAAGGGCTAAAATAAAAAAGCGGGGTGCATAAAATGAGTACAACAGAAATTTTGGAGCTGATTAAGGGAGAGCCTGCAAGAAATGTAAAGGCAGAATTTGTCGATAATCTAAAAAGGGACTTGGAAAAAGTAAAATTTGTGGATTTGAAGTTTACAGACATGCCGGGCATGTGGCAGCATTTTACAGTGCCTATAACGGAGTTAAGCGAGAATTCCATAACAAACGGTTTTGGGTTTGACGGCTCTTCAATAAGGGGCTTCAAGGAGATTTATGAAAGCGACATGCTGCTTGTTCCTGACTTAAAGACAGGATTTACAGACCCGTTTTCTGATTCAACTGTCAGCATTATTGGCAGCATAAAAGACCCTGAAACAAATGAATTTTTTACCAGAGATCCAAGGTATATCGCGCAGAAAGCAGAAGCATATTTAAGAGAAACAGGCATTGCAGATGTAGCATACTGCGGGCCAGAGCTGGAGTTTTTTATTTTTGACAGCATAAGGTATGACCAAAAAGAAAACTTTGGATATTATTATATTGATTCTTCGGAAGGCGCTTGGAACACCGGAACCGAAGGAAATGGAACGCCAAATTTGGGGTACAAGCCGAGATACAAAGAAGGCTATTTTCCGGTCGCCCCTACTGATACGCTGCAGAATATAAGAAATGAAATTGTTGAAACAATGATGAGATCTGGAATAAATGTTGAGTGCCATCATCATGAGGTTGCCACAGCAGGACAATGCGAAATTGACATGGGTTACTCGCCTCTCTTAAGGATGGCGGACCAAGTGATGATGTACAAGTACATAATCAAGAATGTTGCAAGGAAATACGGAAAAACAGCAACTTTCATGCCAAAGCCCCTGTTTAACGATAATGGCTCTGGAATGCATGTGCATCAAAGCTTATGGAAATCAGGCAAAAATTTATTCTATGACAAGAATGGTTATGCATTGCTTAGCGACACAGCGCGGTACTATATTGGAGGCTTGCTTGAGCATGCCCCTGCGCTGTGCGCTTTAATTGCTCCAACAACAAACTCGTACAAAAGGCTGGTGCCGGGATTTGAAGCGCCTGTTAATCTTGTCTATTCAAAAAGAAACAGGAGCGCTGCGGTCAGAATTCCAGTTTATTCCACAAGCGATAAGGCAAAAAGAGTTGAATTTAGAACACCAGACCCAAGCTGCAATGCGTATTTGGCATTTTCAGCAATGCTGATGGCAGGTCTTGACGGGGTAAAAAGAAAAGTTGATCCTGGTGAACCACTTGATAAAGACATTTATCATTTGAGCGGAGAAGAGGCAAAGACGATTAAAAGCGTGCCTGCATCGCTTGGCGAGTCATTAAATGAGCTTGAGAACGACCATAAATTTTTGCTAGCAGGCAATGTTTTTACGCAAGACATGATAGACACATGGATTGATTACAAAAGAACAAAAGAGATAGATCCTGTAAGACTAAGACCCCATCCTTGGGAGTTTCACTTGTATTTTGATGTTTAGGTTGTTTATTTTTTAGTTGTTTTTATAGAATAAAAATAGCAAGGGGACACAAAATGAATGAAACAAAAAATACTATAACACAACATTTGCATCCAGGCGCAGACAAATTTAATATTGTTGGAATAGCATTGATTGCACAGGACCACGACCCTAAAGAAGTAATAGGCTTCTATCATAGGGCTGGTACTTTACCTGACTTGCATCCGGTGGTTTTATACGAAGTGAAAGGAAGGGGGACAGATGGTGACAAACTAAGCCGTGCGCTGATAAGTTTAGGAGAAGGCAGAGTGCTTACAGTTGGTACCCACTTGTTTTATGTTACGTACGGAAGGACGCCATTAGAACCAACGCCAGCGGATGTAGAGTTAGTAAGAAGTACTTTGGAAAGTATTGGTGTTTTGTCATATGAAGCCAAAGCAGTAGCAGGAGACGGAAGAGAAGTTAGAAGACCGGTTCATATAACACAGCAGATTGAAGATTTGCTGGACTATCATTTAGCAACTCCAGTGAAGGAGTCTTAAAAACTTTCATAATCTTTTTATAATCATTTGTATTCTTTTTGTTTATGAAAACCATAATGTGCGCAGGCACCTTTGACACAATCCATCCTGGGCATTTGTATTATCTTTCTGAGGCAAAAAAACATGGTGACAAACTTATTGTAGTTGTAGCAAGAGACGATACTTCGGAAAAATTTAAAGACAAAAAACCATTGCATAATGAGAAAGAAAGATTGGAACAAGTCAGAACGCTAGAGATTGTTGATGAAGCAGTTTTAGGAAAGCATGGAAATATTTTTAATATAATCGAAGAAATAAAGCCAGTTGTGATTTGCCTGGGCTACGACCAAAAAGTTCAAAAGCAGGAATTGGAAGATGAGTTAAAGAAAAGAGGAATAAAAGCAGAAGTTATAAGAATAGGGCCTTATATGCCAAATGTTTACAAAAGCTCGAAATTGAAAAAGTGATATTGCAGTTGCTAGTAGCATTTTTAACTTTAGAGACCCTGCGAACCGCTTAATCGCTGTTATATTCTTTGCCAGTTACGAGCGAAGCGGAGTTCTGGCAAATTTCGTTCCGAAAAGTTTTTTCGGGGGCTCGTTTCTATCTAGCGAACAAAGTGAGCAATTAAGAATAAGAATCAAGGGGCGCACTCAGTAAAAAATAGTAAGAATCGGGGGCTTTATTTAGTAATCTTTAAATTATAGTTCACTATATATTTTATAATGACAAAAGGGCATAGGATTGAAAAGAGGATTGAAATAAAAACATTTCTTGAAACTATTAAAAACTATACAGAAGAACAAATTGTAACAACACAACATACATTTTTCCGTCTCAATTAAGAAGAAAGAAAGATTTTTAAAGAATCAGCGCTTAAAGAGTATTTAACAACGAAAATTCCTATATTTACAGGAATACAGTACAATAGGAATTATGCAGTATTTTACGATTATAGCAAAAATGAGGTTTTACGATTAATGCTTGATATTCAACCAAATAAAATCGAGATAGTTACATTTTATATAATAGACAAAAGCGAAATACCAAGATTGTAAAAAATGGAAAAAGAAAAGATAATAAGAAAATCAATTCAGGGCAAAGGAGAAATGGATTATGATTTTAAGCATGATATTCTATTTTTCAAAACTAAAGATAGAAAGTATGCTAAGTCAATTGAATTATTGGATAATATAGTAGTAGATGTTGACAAAGAAGGATTTTTAGTTGGGATACAAATTTTTGATGCTTCTGAATTTCTAAATTTGGATAAAAAAGAATTGCTATCAATTCCGAAATGGGTTTTTAATGCAAATGTTTATGATGGCAACAAAATAGATATTCGATTGACATTCCAAATTAAAGTTAGAAATAAGATCGTTGAAAAGAATCCGATTATTGCTCAGCAAATAAACCAGAAATTGCCTAATTCTGAGATGATTTGTGAGGCTGTGGTCTAATAACCACTGCACAATAAAACGCAGTTTTAATTGCCGTTTAATAGTTTGTTAAATATTTTAAAGCGAAATTTTTATATTCAACTGCTTATTCGGGTCTATGTAATGAAAGAAATATATCTTATCATTTTGTCATTAATAGGCTTTGCAGTCTCTTTTTACATTTATTACTCAAAAAAATATGATAAGCCGATGTATTGCCCGATTGGGCATGATTGCGATTCTGTTGTCAAAAGCAAGTACGGAAAAACATTCGGCATGGAAAATACTGTGCCAGGCATGCTTTATTTTCTTCTAGTTTTTGTTTACGGAATTGCCATGTTTTTAAATCGAAACATTTTTAAAGGAGATATTATTTACTATTTTGTAGTAAGTGCAAGTGTAGCCTCGGTATTATTTTCAATTTATTTAACCTGGGTGCAGGCATTTGTTCTGAAAAAATGGTGCGAGTACTGCATTGTTTCAACAATCGCGTCTATTTTGATATTGATTTTATTGGTATAAAATGGCAAAAAGCAAATTAAATGAGTGGTCATTGGCCCTTTTGAGAGCAGTTTTAGGTGTAATATTTCTATATCACGGCTATTTGAAGCTTTTTGTTCCAGGCGGCTTTAAGGGAACTATCGGTTTCTTTACAGCTATCGGCATACCCTTGCCGGCTTATGCCGCACTAGTTGTTTCTCTTGTAGAGTTTCTTGGCGGATTATCCCTGATCTTAGGGATGCTTACAAAATGGGCTTCTGTGCTGCTGATTATAGAAATGCTTGTTGCATTTTTCAAAGTCCATCTAAAGAACGGGTTTTTAATATCTCAAAGCTCTTATGGCTATGAGTTTGTATTGCTTATTTTAGCAGGCTTGGTTGTTGTTCTTGGAAGCGGAGCGGGAAAGCTTTCTCTGGGCAAGCTGTTTAAGAGCAAGCATTTGCAGTAGAATTTAATTTATATTATTTTATTTAGAGAATTTATCCCAGAAAACTAAACAATCTCCTTGGCTTTTGCATTTGTATTTTATCCTTATTTTCCATCCTGTATTTGTTTATAACAACATGCCCGCAGTAATTGTCTTCAAAGATTATTGACATATCCTCAACAATCATCTGTTTTGAAAACAAAGGGCAATCCAAAACCAAAGTATCTGCATAGCCGCCTTCAAATCCTATATGAAAGCCGTACTTTACAGAATCTTTTTTTAATTGCGCAAAATTCTCTTTTGTTATTTTCTTGCCAAGCCAGTCTTTCAAGCCGTCAGAAGCAACCTGGGTAATCATTATTTCGTAGCCCTTATTAAGCATTTCTTCCATAACCAAATCATGCTCTTCGCCTGCATGAGCGGCAAATGCATCAACTTTCAATGGCATCAGTGCATTCTGAATGCTTTTAAGCTGGGTTTCTTGCAATCCTGTTCCTCCCAGAATAACAGCATCTATTTTTAATTTTTTTTGATTTCTCTCAACAACATCTCTTACAATTTCTGCTTCCTTTACAGGATCTGATACTTTACATTTTACATAAAAGTGAGGAATTTGCATCATCTTAGCTAAATCCTTTGTCTGCTCAACAGTTGCATAATGGAACAGAAAGCAGTCTTTTCTGGTTGGCTTCACAGAAATAAGATATTTTATATTCCAGCCCTTGTCTTTTGCATATTGTATTGCGAAAGTGCTGTCTTTTCCGCCTGAGTAAAGAATTGCTACGTCCATGAAAATAAGGATGAAGATATGATTTATAAAACTTTCTTTAAATCGCTATTTAATTTTTCGGTACTCTTGTATTGAAATGCTTTAATTCCTATCAATCTCGCAACATAAACAAATTCCGCAATATCGTCAAAATAAGCGCAATTGAAAGGCAGAGTGCCTGCTTTTTTTACTGCTTTTAGAAATACCAATGGATTGGGTTTTCTGCAGCCTACTTTATAGGATAAAACATACCCATCAAATAAATTGAGTATTTTGAATTTCTTTTTAGCAAATTCATACTGCCAGATATTTGTGTTCGATAATAAAACCAGTTTTACTTTTCCTTTTAAAGATTTTATTATTTTTTCTATTTCCTCATTTCTGCTAAAAATATCGCAATAATTATTTTTGAAATCTTGATAGCTTATCTTTAATCCTAAATCCTCAATAAACTTATCATAAAACTGCTTTGGGCTTATCTCTCCCCTTTCAAAAGCCTTTCTTGCTGATGAATTCTGATGATATTCTTTAACCTCGGAAAACGGCTTGCTGCCGCATTTATACCATTTCTTAAAAGTAGGCGTTTCGTCAAACTTAATCGTGACATTTCCCAAGTCAAATATTGCTGCTTTTATCATGAGTGGAGTTTATATTGTCCATTTAAAAACATTTTTAAACATTGTTGTACCTATGCAACTAAAATGAATGCCAGAGAAATCCATAAGAAAATAACAGAAGGAATCAAGGAATATTTCAGGAAGAATAATCTCAAAAAGGCAGTAATAGGTCTGAGCGGGGGCATTGATTCTTCATTAAGCGCAAAATTAGTTGCAGATGCCATAGGAAAAGAAAATCTTCATGGAATGATAATGCCGGTCAAGGGCTTAAGCTCTGATGAAAATATAAAAGATGCTGTTGACTTATGCAGGCTTATTGGAATTAATTATTCAATAATATATATTAATGATTTCATTAAAGATTTTGAAAAATTAGCATGGCAGAGCAAAATCGCTAAAATGAACACTGCTTCAAGAATCAGGGCTGTCATCCTTTACCATTATGCAAATACCCATAACGCCTTGGTTATTGGAACCTCAAACAAGACTGAGATAATGCTTGGCTATTTCACAAAATATGGAGATGGGGCAGTTGACATTGAAGTAATAGGCAGCTTATTCAAGACAAACGAATTAGAGCTTGCACGCTTCTTAAAAATTCCAGAAAAGATTATTAAAAAAACACCAACCGCAGAGCTTTACCATGGACAGACTGACGAGGAGGAGTTGGGAGCCACTTACATGGAGATTGACAGCATCCTAAGCAAAATTGAAAAGAAGCAAAAATTGTCAAAGAGCGCATTAGTTAAAAAGATACTGAAAAGAATAAAAGACAATGAGCATAAGAGAAACGTTCCGTTTCTTGTTAAGGTGTAATATTATATATTAAAAATATTCTGATTGGAATAATTTTGGCAGAAGTATATTTATATATATTATTTAGGATAGATTGTTATGACTATAACTTTAGATTTGACTGCTTTAATGAGTGAGGTTAACAGTTTCTTAAGCGCAAGAAAAGGGGATTTGGAAAGAGACCTTCCACAATTTTTACAGGACTTTGGGGATATTTTAGCTAAAAGAGGGATTATCTTACGGGGCGCTTATGATATAGGAAAAAACCCAGGCGGATTCGGCACTTTAAGTTTCCCTGTTGGTGATAAAGTGATTGAAGCCCAAATTCCTTTTTTGGGAAATCCTGCTTTACATCAAACAAGTTCTAGGAGTTATGTTGGTGAATTGGGACAAAAACCATCATGTTACAAGGCATGTTACCACTAAAGTTTTATATATCTTGATTTTATTACTTTCTTTTATGCCACGCGCGCTCTTCATCGGCAGGTTCCAGCCATTTCACCAAGGGCATTTGATTGATATAAAGAATATATTGAAGGAATATGATGAGGTTCTCATAGCAATAGGCAGCTCTAATGAAAGGCGTACAAAAGAAAACCCTTTCAGCTACAATGAAAGAAGAAGCATGATAAAGGCTATGCTGGAAAAGAACAAAATAAAAAATTACAGAATCTATCCCAGCCCGGATTTATACAATGACAAGAAGTGGGTTGATGACATCAGGAAAAGGCTGCCTGTATTTGATATTGTCTTCTCGGGAAACCCCTGGACTTTAAGATGTTTCAGAAAGCATAAATATAAGGTTAAACGAATAAAATTGATTAAAGGAATAAACAGCACTAAAATAAGGGAAATGATGATTAAAAATCAGAATTGGCAGAAATTAGTGCCTAAAGAAGTTTTTGATTATATTAGAAAAATTAAAGGCGTTGAAAGAATTAAGAAGATTTATTCTAAGAGGTAATAGTTAATTTCTTTTTATTTAGCATTTTATCAGTTTCTGTCTTTATAATTTCCCAATGAAGTTTTATGAGTTTCTGCACAGTAGGGTCTTGCGTATTTAGCTTGTACAACTTCGCCCTCCCTATATCTCTGGTATGAGCAACGACTTTTCTCTTTTCTAACTCCTTCCAAGCCCTTGTGAAAGAAGTCCATCCTACATAGCTTCCTTCCGCAATGTCAGTCATGCTATAGTCAAAGTCCTTTCCTAGTATTAGAAAATTAAGTATTCTAACCAGTGGAGTGTCTCCAAAGTACTCAACAAAAATACTTTTAGATTTCATCCTGTCTTTTTATCTTTATACATAACTTTCCTAATTATTATCAATAATATAAATTTTTTGTTTTAGCTCAACCAAACACATCCTTAAAAAATCCCTTTTTCGAGCTTTTGTCTTCCTTCTCAAACTCTTCCAATAATTTTTTCTGCTTTTTTGTCAACTTTTCAGGAACAGAAACAACAACTTCAACATTTTCATCTCCTACATGGTGGCTTCTTAAGTCAGGAATCCCCAAATGCCTCATTCTAAAAACAGTATTGCTTTGCGTTCCAGAAGGAATCTTTAAAGTTGCCTTTCCTTTCAAAGTCGGAATTTCAATTTCCCCGCCTAAAGCAGCTGCTGCAAAAGAAACTGGCACTTTAACGTAAACATCATTGCCGTGCCTTTCAAAAACCCCATGCGGCTTAACATGAATTACAATGTATAAATCGCCGGAAGAAAGCCCCCTGGTAGCTTCACCTTCACCTTGAATTCTTAAATTAGTTCCATCTGTGGCTCCTGCAGGAATCTTAACTTCTATTTTCCTAGTTTTCTGCACAACGCCCCCGCCATCGCATTCCGGGCATTCTTTCTTTACATATCTGCCCTGGCCTTTGCATTTCCTGCATGTTGTTGTAGTTGAGAACAATCCTAAAGTGGTTCTTTGCGTTCTGGTTGCGACGCCCCTGCCATTGCATTCCGGGCATGTGATAATATCTTCAGCGCTTTCTGCGCCTGTGCCTTTGCATTTATGGCATTCTTCGTCCTTCAACACGCTTATTGTTTTTGCGGCTCCAAAGGCAGCATCTTCCAGTTCAATTTCCAAATCATACCTTAAGTCAGAGCCTCTTTGCCTTCTTCTTGCCCTTCCGCCGCCTCCAAAAAAGTTTTCAAATATGCTGTCAAAATCAAATCCCATACTTCCAATGTCTGACGTAAAGTCGGAGAAGTCAAAGCCGGAAAAGCCCTGGAACTGCTCGCCTGTAGTGCCGAACTGGTCGTATTGGGCTCTTTTCTGGTCGTCGCCTAGGACAGCTGCTGCCTCGTTGATTTCCTTGAATTTTTCAGCAGCGTCTGGATTTTTGTTTAAGTCTGGATGGTACTGCTTTGCAAGCTTCTTGTAAGCTGCTTTAATCTCTTCCTTTGAGGCGTTCTTGCCCACTCCTAAAATTTTATAATAATCTTTTTCTTTTGGCATTTTTGATTGTGGATTTTTTGATATAATATTATTTTTTCAATCAGCTCACTTCGTTCGCAATAGTTAGTGCTCGGGTTTCGCTGTCTGCCACACGCTCAACCCCCGCCATACATATCATCTCAAAATCTCATAGCTCAAAATTTTCCTTAATCTCCACTTATCTGGAACTAATTTTTCCAATTCGGCTCCTGAAATTAATTTGCCGCCGCTTTTTATATATTGATCATACTGCCTTATGCTTTCAGGATCGTTTTTGTCAACAATGAAATTAACCATGAACCATATGCTTAAATCCTCTCCATAATCCTTGCATTGAATTGATGTCTTGCACTCCAATGGTTTGACTTCATGAATTGTGCAGCCTTTTTTGTCGTCATAAAAAATACATCTGCCATGAACTTCTCCTTTTTTCCTCAAAAGTCTTGGCCTTAAAATTTTTTTGTTGAAAAGCTTGATTTCCTCCAAAAAATCTTTCTTCAAGTCGTCTTCTGAAATTTTCAAAAATCCTGCAATCTTTTTCGAATCATCTTGTGCAAGAGAGCCAGAGCCAAACTTGCAGCCATGGTTGCATGCATCGCACTGGCATGGTGCAGCTAACTTTAATACTTCTTTTAAAGTGGTGCTTTTGGTTATCATATTTTAAAATGGATATCTAAGTTTTTAAAAATTTCATTATCCTCAGCAGAGCCTAGTACATTTCTAACATGGAAAGCTTTATGACCATATTTATTAAAAGTCTCTATTAAAGAGTACGGCGAATCCGCATCTATTAGAAATTTCATACCTTTATCTTCAATGGCTTCACTTCTTCGCCCATAACAAATTTTGCAGCATATTCTATAGCAGCTATGACATCTGCCCTTTTAACTCCATACTCCTTTTCTATTTCTTCATAATTCATGCCACCAACTAAGCTGCCAAGAATGACATCTACAGGCACTCTGGTCCCTTTTATTACAGGCTTTCCATGCATTATTTTCGGATTAATTACAATTCTTTCCATTTTTATCACCTTGATTATTTGTTTGATTATTTATAAAGGTATTGGTGAGGATTTAAGATTTTTAGGTGTTCATTTTTGGGGTTATTAGTAAAAACATCAAAAAAATCTTTTTACATTATATTTATCAACTAAATCCTTATAATCTCCAAAGTCGATTTTCCATTCTTTTTTAGACCTTTCTCTCCAAATTTTAGATGCTTCGCTTAAATGTCTATTAAATTCATGAACTGTTACGTTGTTCACCTTAACAAAGTGCCTTGTTAAATCATCCAACATACTTTCTGGCCAAGCACCATTACTTATTTGAATATTTACAAAACCCATGTGTTTAATATGATGGCAGTTATCACAAACTGCCTGAAGTCCTTTTAACTTTTGAACATTGTTATTATCATCAAATTCCCACATTTCATCACAATTCATTCTGCCCCTATCACCACAAATAGCACATAAATAATTGAATTTAGCGTATACATTTTTTCTAATTTTATCCCATTCATATTTAGGTAAAACTTTCCTAAGGTTTTTATACCATGTTGTTTGTGGTACCAAATCAATTTCAAGTTTCATTTTAAAGATTTAATTTTATAACTCCTTTTTTCACTAATTCAAAAAAGCATTTTGCACAGGTTTCAGCATCTAATAATGCATTATGTGATTCCTTAATAGGTATATTAAACAATTTCATATGTAGTTCTGGTAAGTTTGGCCATTTATATCCATAAGGTCCGGGGATTTCACAAAAATCCGTTGAGGATTCCAGTGTACAGATTTTTTTAATATCAGAAAGATTATTTTTAATATCAGTTCTTAAAAACTCACTACCAACAACTCCTTTATCAAATTTAACATTATGGGCAATTAAAAATTTTGATTTACGAAGAATTGATGAAAACTCATTCAAAACTTGCTTTAAAGCAACGCCTTCTTTTTTTGCTCTCTCATTTGAAATGCCATGCTTCTTTATCGCTTCATCTGGTATAATAAATCCATTGGGTTTTATTATACGACTATTTTTTGCAATTTGTTTTTCCGTTTTGTTATAGTGCAACCAACCAATTTGAACTAATCTGGGCCAATTATTTAAGTCTGATTCTGGCGCTTTCAAGTTCTTCGCCAATCCTGTTGTTTCGGTATCAAAAAATAAATACATTTTAATCACCCTTTTGTTTTTTATTTTTTGGGCTTTTTGCATTTCGCATCAAGCCCATTTTTCCAAAATATCTGATTATTTACAAAATATATAAGCTTTTGTAGTTCTTAAGTTATCTTAAATTAGTTTAAGGAAACTTAAAGAAACTTGGACTTAATAATTGGCAATAGTTTTGAATTTTACTTCTTCCTACCTTTCTTCTCCTCGTCCTTCACTTCATAGTCAGCATCAACAACATTGTCATCTTTTCTTTTTGGGCTTTCTTCTGCTTCTTCTTGGCTTCCTTCACCGCTTTGCTGTTCATGGCTTTGCTTATATTGCTGTCCTGCCTTTTGATAAAGTTCTGTCGAAAGTCTTTGTACTAGTTCGTTAACCTCGTCCATTTTCCTCTTGATTGCATCAACATCTTTTTGCTGCGGTTTTAATAGTTCTTTTAACTCTAAAATCTTCCCTTTAACTTCCTCAAGCTCTTTGCTTGAAACCTTGCCTTCAAAATCCTTAAACAATTTTTCAGTTGCATAAACTAAGTTATCAGCTTGGTTAATCGTCTCAATCTCTTCCTTCTTTTTCTTGTCAACATCAGCAAACTGCTCTGCCTCTTTTCTCATTCTTTCAATTTCAGCTTCGTTGAGTTTCTGGGATGCTGTTATCCTGATGCTCTGCTCCTTGCCTGTTCCTAGATCCTTGGCATTAACATGCAGTATTCCGTTTGCATCAATGTCAAATGCAACCTCTATTTGAGGTACGCCTCTTGGCGCAGGCGGAATTCCAATCAAGTCAAACTGGCCAAGCAGTTTGTTGTCTGCAAACATTGGCCTTTCGCCTTGCCCAACCCTTATAGTTACAGCTGTCTGGTTGTCAGCTGCTGTGCTGAATATCTGCGCTTTCTTTGTTGGAATTGTTGTGTTTCTTTCAATCAGTTTTGTGAATACTCCACCAAGAGTTTCTATACCCAAGCTAAGAGGTGTAACATCAAGCAATAAAATATCTTTTACTTCTCCAGCAAGTACGCCTGCCTGGACTGCTGCGCCCATTGCAACACACTCCATTGGGTCAACTCCCCTTTCAGCCTGCTTGCCTACTATATCTTCAACAAACTTCTTTACGATAGGCATTCTTGTTGGCCCGCCAACCAGGATTATCTTGTCTATTTTGCTTGGAGACAATTTGGTATCTTTTATGGCCTGCTCCATTGGATGCTTGCA
>CAYIKX010000015.1:0-13194 GCA_964364025.1 uncultured Methanosarcinales archaeon | reverse complement strand
CATTATTATAGTTATATCTTTCAATCTTGCTGTTGGGTTTACAGGATTAGTTAATCTTGGCCATATGGTTTTTTTCGGCATTGGAGCTTATGCATCTGCGTTATTAACATTAAATGGCTTTCCATGGTATTTTGCGCTTCCTGCTGCTGGGATCATAGCCTTTGTTCTTGGAACCTTGATAGCAGCTATAACTGTAAGGCTGAAAGGCGACTATTTTCAGATTGTAACTCTTGGACTAGTTTTTATGGCAATAACGATTTCAAGAAACTGGATTTCCCTGACAAGAGGCGCATTAGGTTTGCCCGGAGTGCCTCAAATTATTAGGAATAATTTTTACTATCTACTTTTTGTTATAGCAATATCAATTCTATGCATACTATTTTTCCACTGGCTAACAAATTCAGAGACAGGAAAAATTTTCCAGGCAATTAGGGATGATGAAACTGCAACAATGGCTTTGGGAAAGAACACATATTTTTACAAAATCCTTTCCATTTCGATATCCACGTTTTTTGCAGGCATAGCCGGAAGCTTGTATGCCCACTTTATCCAATTTGTAGACCCTACAATCTTTGATTTAGGATTTTTTGTATTGATATTGGCAATGCTTATAACAGGAGGCTTGGCTTCTGTGTTGGGCTCTGTCGCGGGAGTTTTTGTATTAACTATAATGATAGATTCTATAAGGTTTGTAGTTGTAAGTCCAGAGCTGATCGGACCAGTGCGCGAAATGTTATTTATTGTTATATTGCTATTGATTTTGATTTTCAGGCCAAGAGGAATTTTTGGCAGGGTTGATGTATGATGCTGTCACTAAAAAATATTTCAAAAAGCTTTGGCGGGGTAAAAGCGGTAAATAAATGTACATTTAATGTAAAGGAAAATACAATCACTTCCCTTATCGGCCCAAACGGCGCTGGAAAAACAACTGTATTCAATATAGTAAGCGGCTTGACAAAGCCCGATGAGGGAACAATAAAACTGCTGAATAAAAATATAACATTGCTGCCTGCTTACAAGATTGCACAGGCAGGAATAAGCAGGACTTTCCAGCTTACAAAAGTCTTCAGGAACTTGAGCATAAAAGACAATCTGTTGATAGCAAAAAAAACAAATGAGCAAGAGATGAAAAAAATCATTGAGAGCGTCTATCTTAACAAGCCACTCGATGCAATTGCTTCTGAATTGTCGTATGGACAGCAAAGGCTTTTAGAGCTTGCAAGGGCATTGCTGATGCCGCACAACTTCCTGATGCTCGACGAGCCGACTGCTGGAGTAAATCCAAGAATAAGGAAGGAATTCAAAACTATTTTAAGAAACATCAGAAAAGATGGTAAAACTGTATTGCTGATAGAGCACGACATGGAATTTGTGATGGACATAAGTGACAGAATTATAGTTTTGAACGAAGGCGGGGTTTTAAGAGAAGGAAAACCAAAAGATGTTGTAAAGGATAAAAAAGTATTGGAGGCTTATTTAGGGAAATAAAATGCTTCAAATCAAAAACCTAGAATCTGGTTATGGAGAAATGCAGATTTTGTTTGGCATAAATATAAATATAAAACCAAATGATATTGCTGTTATAATAGGTCCAAATGGTGCAGGCAAATCTACTTTATTAAAAAGCATATTTAATCTCGTAGATGTTTATAGAGGAAAAATAATATTCAAGAATAAGAACATTACAAAAATACCCACACATGAGCTGATTGAGCTTGGCATCAGCTACGTTCCCCAAGGAAGACAAGTTTTTCAGACATTGACTGTTAAGGAAAATTTTGAAATGGGAGCTTTCCTTACTAAGGAAAAAGAATTGATTGAGAAAAGGATTGAAGAAGTTCTAGAGAAACATTTTCCTGATTTGAGGAAAAAACTAAATGATTACGCTTTTAATTTGTCTGGCGGGCAGCAGCAGATGCTTGCGATTGGCAGGGCATTGATGCAAGACCCTCAATTATTGCTGCTTGACGAGCCATCCCTTGGATTGGCACCTAAAATAATGAAAGAATTATTCAAGAAAATCAAGGAAATAAATGAAGAAGGCGTCACAATAATGATAGTAGAGCAGAATGCGAAGCAGGCAACTGCAATTGCAGACAGAATATTTGTTTTAGAAGACGGAAAACTGGCATTGAGCGGAGATAAATCAATCCTGAAGACAAAAAAGATACAGCATATTTATTTAGGCGGGCATTGAAAGTTGTGACTCTACCTCTCTCGAGAACCGAAAGATTTATATATAACAAAAACATCATAAAAAATAGTGAAAAAGTTATGGATATTAGCGATTATAAGATTCGACCAAGCAAGCATTTCACCCTGACTTGGACGAGAAAATGGGATTATGATATTGATTCGTTGAGAAACGCCTTAGAAAACGCTTATAAGGTTGATAAAGCAGGAAAGCATAAATATGAAGCTTACATAAGGTCAAAAGGAAAAAGCAGAAAACTAATATTCATAAAAGATGAAGAATATAAAGAGATTTTTGTAGTAACCGGAGCTGAGGGAAAATGAGAAAATGCAAAGTATGTGAAAAAGGGAATCTAATAAAAATTGAGGATATAACACTAGAGATTGAAGGCTACATATTTATTGTTAAAGGCGAAAGATGCAGCAACTGCAATGAAGAATTTCCCTACGAAGAAGAAACGCAAAAAACTATATCAGTAGCAAGAAAATTGGGTGTCTGGCCAGAACCTATGAAGCTCTACAGACATCTATCAAAGAGCGCTGGAGGTTTAATGCTGAGAATACCAAGCGATTTAGAGAAACAGCTTAAGCTGAACGAGAATGTTGAAATAGCAATAACTAAGGTTGGAAATAAGATTGTGATAGAGCCGGGATAATATTCTGAAAGTATAGCCTATTTGCCGAATGAAGTAATAATAACCTATTTAAACCCTTTACTTCTACTTTAACTTATGCCAAAACACAACGTTTCAAGAGCGATGTCTACACAGCATCCAGATAATGTGAATACCCCTTTTTTCTCTGACAGCGCCGAATTAGCTGGAGAAGACGAAATAAAAGAAGTTTTCTACGCTTATTCTCATATACATTGCAAAGAACAATTATGGGACTGCGAAGGAAAAGAAGTTGACAATTTTGTTGTAAAGAAATTACTGACAAAGTACGAGCCTTATTTCAAAAAACATGTATTAGGAAAAGACGTATTCTTAACTTTAAGAGTTCCAAATCCTTCTGTTGAAAAGAATGAGGCAAAAATTCTACTGGAAACTTTGGAAAGCATTCCAAGGAATTTTGATGCAGCAAAACTATTCTATGACGATGATATTGCACCTATTTTTGAGATTGCACTGCCAATGACAACTGATTACAGGGAATTGGTCAGAATAGCAGAATATTACAAAAATCATGTCGTAGGCAAGCAGCACCATAGGCTTGGAAATGATGTTACAATAGCAGAATGGATCGGCAAATTCCAGCCTGAAACAATAAGAATAATTCCGCTCATCGAGACAAAAGAAACAATTCTAAGTCCAGACAGCATAGTTGAAGGTTATCTAAAAGAAGAGAAAATTGAGGATTACCAGAGAGTTTGGCTGGCAAGGTCTGATCCAGCATTGAATTATGGGAATTTGGCAACTGTCTTGATGCTGAAAGTTGCATTCCAGAAATTAAATGAGTTGCAAGAAAAACTTTCTATACACCTATTGCCTATCCTGGGTTGCGGAAGTGCGCCCTTCAGGGGGAATTTCAAGCCGACAAACATAAAAAACTGCATTCAAGGCTATCCAAGCGTTTATACTTATACATTGCAGTCTGCATTCAAGTACGATTATAATATACGCGATGTAACTAACGCAGTTGAATTCCTCAACGAATCAAAACCCGGCAAGCCAGTTCAGGTTGATGAGAAAAAATGCATTTCAACAATTGACAAATTAATGCACGAATATCGAAAACAGGTAAAACTTCTTGGTGATTTTGTTAATAATATTTCTCCTTATATCCCCTCAAGAAGAAAGAGGAAATTGCATATAGGCTTATACGGCTATTCCAGAAGTGTTGGTGATTTAAAATTGCCCAGGGCAATCACATTTTGCGCTGCACTCTACTCTTACGGACTGCCGCCTGAAATCATAGGTTTGAATGTTCTGGAAGAAAAGGATATTGATTACATAAAAGATATTTATCCGAATTTTGAAAATGACTTGAAGGATTCATTGCAGTACCTGAATGAAGATAATCTACACATATTCCCTAATGAAATTGTGGAAAAAGTAGATAAGATAAAGAAAATGGTTGATTTTGAAACAAATACAAAACATAAAAAAGTTACTTCAATAATTTTAGAGGATTTGAAGAAAAAGGATTATAGATTATTAACAGAAAATATTACAAGAGCTGGATTTATCAGGGGGTTTTTGGGGTAGGATTAAATCTCACACCCAAATCCTATTTACATCTATCTTATCAAAATCCTTGTCAGGGCTTATGATTTCAAAATTGCTTAAACTTGTATGCAAAGCATCTATAGATGACAATTTTTTTTCTTTCATGTAGTGTGCTGCTCTTAATCCCTGCTCCAGCGTTATGCCAGAAACAGCTGCTATCTGGAAGAGAGAAGATATGACAATCTCCGGGTCCAAGCCTCTTTTTTCACATCCAACAAGCAACTCTGCTATTGTCAACAAAGACGTATCTAAATTGTTTTTATGTTTATTATAAACTTTCAGCGCCTCTGAATGCAAAGAGTCATTGGAATTCATAAAAGATATGAAGAAACTTGTGTCAGCGTATACCACTTTATACACGCTCCGATAGGCTTCTCTCAAAATCCTTTCTCAATTGGTTAGCGGTTATGCCCCTAAACTTCTTGCCTTCTTTCTGCAACGCCTCTATAGGATTTTTTGGCATTGGTTTTAGCAATACCTCGTTTCGAAGCCTGACTATGACAAACGCAGTTCCGTATTTTTCTGTTATGTCCTTCGGAAATGTTATGCGCCGCTTATTGTCCAGTTGATATATATGTTTTGTTTTTTCCATTTTCCCACTATAATCAATAAAGTGGGTTAAAATATATAAATGTTTCGATTTTTTAAGAAAGTGGGATATAAAAAGAGAGACTTAACATTGGAAAATAAAACATAGATTTTTAAACTAACTTAATTCTGGTAATAAAATGATTTCAGGAATACATCTGCAGCCGGAATTGAAGAAGGCATTTGAAGAATTGGGATTTTCTGAATTGACAGACATACAAATAAAGACAATCCCCTTAATCCAGCAGGGAAAAGATGTTATCGGACAGTCTCAAACAGGCTCTGGAAAAACAGCAGCATTCGGATTTCCTATTCTGGAGAAAATAATGCATAATCATGGATTGCAGGCATTAATTCTAGTTCCGACAAGAGAATTATGCGAGCAGGTAACAACTGAAATGAGAAAATTTGCAAAGCATAAAAGGACAAATATTTATGCGATATATGGAGGTGTTTCCATAAATCCCCAATTTGAACTCTTAAAACATGCAGACATAGTTGTTGGCACGCCTGGAAGACTGCTGGATCACCTCCAAAGAGGGACTCTGAACCTAAGCAAGGTTAAAGTGCTTGTGCTGGATGAAGCTGACAAAATGTTCGAGATGGGATTCATAGATGATGTTAAGAAAATTATATCACAGACTCCGAAAGAAAGGCAGACCATGCTTTTCAGCGCCACTATATCAGCGCAAGTGCATGAAATAGTAAAGAATTACATGAAAAATCCGGAAAAAGTGAAAGTGCAGTCGTATATTGACAAGGGAAAGCTTGTACAGCATTTCTACTCGGTAAATTCACGGGACAAATTTTCCTTAATGGTGCATATAATAAAGCATGAGTCGCCTGGGCTTACAATTATATTCTGCGCAACAAGAAACAGGGTGGATGCATTGAGCAGAAACCTCTACAGGCAGGGCATTGATTCGCTCAAAATTCATGGCGGCTTAAGCCAAAACAGGAGAAAGCAGGCAATTGACATGTTCCACAGCAATAAGTCAAGCATCCTGGTTGCAAGCGACGTTGCTGCAAGAGGACTAGACATAAAGAATGTGAGCCACATAATTAATTATGATATTCCAAAGACATCAAAGGAATACATCCACAGGATTGGAAGGACAGCAAGAGCAGGCGAAGAGGGAAAAGTAATTTCACTCCTATCAGAACAAGACCATGACAACTTCAGAAATGTTTTGGAAGACAGGTCATTGGTTGTTGAGCAATTGAAGCTTCCGGAATTTCAGAGAGTGCCGTTTATGGCATCTTCTGAAAGAAGGCATTCAGGAGGATATCAAAGTGGTGGGTATAGGGGCCGTACAAGAGGTTATTCACGAGGGGAAAGAAGTTCCTATCATCCAGGCCAAAGAAGAATACAAAGCCATACAGGCGAAAGAAGACCACATTCTGACAGTGAACGAGCTCATTCTGATGTAGAAAAAAGAAACTATTCATCTGGTGGCAGAGGCAGTTTCCATCAAAGAAGGAGATTTAGATAATGAATTAAATTGAGTTGTGTGCCCCTTTCTCGTAAAAGCCCCAAAAAATTGCGTATAACTTATGCGTGCTGCACCTGTTAAACTCACTTTCCACAAAGAATTTATTTATAAAAAAAGTACTATCCAAATATCCCAAAGAATCCTTTTGCTTTCTTTTCCTTTGTTTCAATCAAAACTTCAATATCTGCTTTCTGCTTCTTTAAGCTCTCGACCTGCTCTTTCAAGATAGATTTCGCAACATCACTTGGTACTTCATCAGTAAGCTTTGTCAATGTATCAATCGAATTCTTTAGCTTTGAGTTGCTTTCCTGCAATTGCTTTATCTCTTCCTGCTCTGCCTGCCTGGCCAATCCCAGGAATAATCTAAACTTATACCCAAATCCTTTTTGCTTCTCTTTTTCATCTATCTCTCCTAATTTATCGGAAACATTAAGGACATCATTAGCTTTGTCTTCAATAATGTAAAGATACTGGCTTGGAACATCAGAATCCCTTAACGAAACAAGCTTGCTGGCAACCTCCTCAGTTTTCTGTCTTGCTACAATCTTCTCCTTCACTTCCTTTGCCCTTTCCGAGCTTTCAGGAGCGCTAATCTTGGCATTGACAACAAACGGCATTAATCTTATGTCTCCAAACCTGTTAGGGTCAATTGTGCCTTTGTATACTGTAGTGTCCTGCAGCCTTAAGTCTTCTTTTAGGTTTTCAACAAAAAGACTTAATTTATCAAGGTCGCTTTCTGAAGCCCGATTTAAGACTGCGAGGACAATCTCCACTTTATCTGCATTTCTGACATCTTCCTCATTTTGGATGATATCTGTGAATTTGCATCTTTTCTTGGCTTCTTCCAATATAAATTTCCTTAGATTATCTTCACTTAAAATTTCTTTGCAATTTTGCATCAAGCCTTTCATCTGCCCGCATCTTTTTGCAGTTTCTTCAGCGCATCGGTTTCTTTCAGAGTTTATTCTTGAGCACCTGTCTTCTGCTGCCCTTATTTGCGAAATAGTTTGAGATTGGCAAGTCTCTTCCATTCTTGATTTGAACTCGCCATATTTGTTTAATGCCTGCTCTTTGCATCTCTCTACGAAATCACTTGCGCCGCAGCTAGACTGCATATTCTGGCACACCTTTTCCTGCTGGTGCCAATTGCTTTCGCATTGGCTGACATAGTCACCGTAAGTTTCAAGTACTGCACTGCCTGTTATTGATGAAGAATTAGATGTAGTAGTTATAGTAACACATTCGTAGCTTACGCACTTGTTTTGGTCGTATTTAGTTGTCAAGCTTTGGTCTTGGGTACATGCTGGTTTTGTTGGCTCTGGACAAATTGTTTGCTGTTTTATGCATTGATAACTTGTTATACATCCTGCATTGTCATAGTAAGCTTGTATTGTTTCGCCAGTGTTGCAAATTGGTTTTGTTACAGTTGGGCAAGTTGGCGTTGAGCAATAATAATAGACACATCCTCTTTCATCAACCTTTTTCTGCACTGTGCTTCCAGCCTCACATTTGGGCTCTATTGCAGCAGGGCATACTGTAGTTGTTGGGCATTGCTCAAAATTACAGCTTGGAGAAACTCTTTTTACATAGCTTCCATCTGGGCATTGCTGCACATCTGCTGCGCATACTGCTGTAGAAGCTTGGCAATAATAATAGACACAACCCTTTTCGTCAACTTTCTTCTGCACTGTGCTTCCAGCATCGCATTTAGGCTCTGTTGGAGTAGGGCATACTGTTGTCGGGCATTGCTGGAACTCGCAGTTTGGAGCAACTCTTGCAACATAAGAGCCATCAGGGCAAAGTTTTGCTTCTTGAGTGCATACTGTTTGCTGTGCAGTTCCGCAATAATAATATTGGCATCCATTTTCATCTGTCTTTGTCTCGAGTTTCATGCCTTCTCCGCAGGATGGAACAGGATACTTTTGGCATATTGGCTTTCTTTTGCCGCTTTCATCAAAATTTTCTTTTATGACGCCAAAATTGTTGAGGCATTGCTGAATATACTTGTCTTTGTCGCACACTTGGTATTGCTTGAGCTTTTTGCATTCTTTTTCCATTCTTTCCTGGTCGAAACTTGCTCTTTTTTCACATGATTCATCGATATTTTTTATTTGCTGCTCCAAGTAACTCTTGCTTCTATGCCTGCAGGCTTCTACTATTGCATCCTTATTGACAGGGCATGAAAAGGCAACAGACTGTATCTTTTTCATCTCATTTGCGTTTTCCCTTACTACAGGAATGCCTATTTGCGAGCACATTTTCCTTGACTGCTCGTTGCAGTTCAATTCCTTGTCTTCAAATTTGCCGCATAATTTTTGAATGTCCCCGACTTTCTCTTTTAATCTGCTTATTACAATATCTGCAATCTTATTTGGATCATTGCAGTCTTGCTTTATCTCCCTTGGGTCTATGTCATCTCCTATTTGCTCAAAGACCAATCCAAATATCATCTGCTCTTTTGAATAGCCAGCATAAGAAGGGCCTGCATCATATCTGTGCTCTACTACTTCGTTTTCATAAGAAAAGGTTTCTTTTCTTTCCATCCTTGCCTTGGATTCCATCATGTCTTGTACCCCAGGACAAGTTGTACTTCCAGAACCATCAGAGCATTGAGTAACAGTACACCCTTTTTCATCAACATGCGAACTGCAGGAAGCATCGGAACTCTGAGCAAAAATAAAAATATTTAGAATTATAAATGCTATAAAAATAACATATAAAGATTTTTTTACTTTAATCACCTTTTTTATTTTCTTTGCAATACTACTATTTAAATTTAACTAAACCTCAAATCCATGCTTTCCATACATTGGAGTGAATAAAAAAGGCCCTAAGAACTCCAATTCCAAATGCCCGTCTTTATCCTTTATGCCTCTTATCATTTCCTGCTCATACTGATTGCCCACAGGTCCTATTATGACTCCTTCAGGCTTGAGCTGCCCCAATAATGTTTTTGGGAATTCCTTGCATGCAGCTGTAATTATTATTTTATCAAAAGGCGCTTCTGAAGGCATTCCATTTGAGCCGTCTTCTTCGTATACAAAAATATTATCTATTTTTGCCCTTTTAAGGTTTTGCCTTGCAAATTGAACAAGTTCCGGCACAACCTCGGTTGTTATGACTTTTCCTTTAGGTCCAATTATCTTTGCAATTATAGCTGATTGGTAACCAGAGCCCGTGCCTATTTCAAAAACCTTTTCACCTGGCTTGAGCTCCAAAGCATGTGTCATTATCATTACGGTTGTGGGCTGGGATATAGTCTTGCCTCTCAGCAAAGGCAGAGGTATGTCCTCATAAGCTGAATTTTTAAGATTTTCAGGGATGAATTCCTCCCTATTGACTTCTTTAAAGGCTTTTAATTCAGCTTCCCTAAAGCCAAAATTGTCTTTCCAAAACCTTATAAGTTCAGTTTTTTGCACCATGCCTACTCGCAAATTAACAAATATAAGCTAATTATTAAATTTTTTGCAAGAATTTTATGTATAGAGCTTAAATTACAATTTTTTCCTGTTATCAACAACCCTTCTCTCTTTAAGCTCAGTATCCATTCCTAACCTGTGTAATAATTCTTTTAATTCAACTTTGACAATTTCTGGTGTAATTTCAGTTTCTTCAATTATCCTGTTTTTTAGATCACTCTTTAATTTTTCAAAATCAGCTTTCTTTTTTGGAGCAATGTAAACAACTAATTCGTCAATTTCATAAGGATTGTTATTCTTTTTTCTTATTTCAATCTGCCATTCCTCAATGTCCTTATGCGATATCAATATTGGAAAGAAAATGTTTAAGTTAACAAAGCTGCCTTTTATTTTTGTCAATCTAAAATCCTTGTATTCAGAGATTCTTTCTATTGCTCCATCAATCCTTGGCAAAGTTCTTCCGCAAGAGCATTTTTCATAATACAAGCCTTTTGTTATGTCGCCTGTCTTGTATCGCAAAAAAACAGAGCCGCGCCAGTCCAAAGAAGTATAAACAATTTCGCCTTTTTCACCTTCATTAACCCTTTCACCATTTTTGTCAATTATTTCTATGAACTCAAAATCAGGATAAAGATGATAGCCGGATTCTTCCTTGCACTCGACCCAGGCAGTTTTTCCTTCTGTGAAAGCGTATGTTGATAATACTCTTACATTTCTTGGGCCTAAGTAATCTTTTATTTTATTCCTCAAACCACTAGGCACTCTTTCGCCTCCAAAGACAATTAATGAAAGATTGCCGAAATCGGCTTTTTTCTCTTTTGCAGTTCTTGTCAAATGATACAAGTAGCCGGGCATTCCAGCCAAAGTAGTCGCTTTCATGCCTTCAACAGATTTTACTATTTTATATGTACCTAAAATTTTTCCACCTCCTGTGTGTAGACACAAAACATTCGCGCCTTTTGCCGCATAAAATGTCTGCCAGAAAGCAAGATGTGGAGCATAGGGGAAAGCGTTTACAAGTACATCATTTATATTTAAATTTAGAATATCGAACATTCTTCTACCACATTCCTCTAAATTTTGCAAGTCATAAGATGTATAAAGAATTGGGGTTGCATTAGCGGTTCTTCCTGTTGTGAAATGGAGATGCACTGGTTTATACTCTTGATATAATTGTTCTTTATTGAATATTATCTTTATTTTTTTGTTTAATGTTGCATGCTGTTTGATTAAGTCCTTATTCGGTTGCAGCACGAAATCAAGAAATTTTTTCGGCTGCTTGTCAGTTGGTGCAACATCCTCCTTTGTTGTGAATGGCAGTTTTTTTAAGTCGTCTGTTGATTGGATGTCATTAAATCCAATATTGTTTTTTTTAAACAAACTCCTATAAAATGGATGATAAGGAATATGGTTTCTAATGAAACTCCTCAATAGTTTATTTTGAAGTTGTTTGATTTTTTCTGGTTTTAGATGTTGGAGTTGATGCCAGTTTATCATTGCATTAAAACTTCCAATTTTTTTTCTTTTTTAACCATCTTTGTCCCAAGTTCTTCAGACAACTTAACCATCTTGTTTGTTATTTCTTCAAAATCCAAGCCCTTTGCTTTGTTAACTTGCATCATGCTTATTAAGCCAGGGATTAACTCAATCTTTTCTATCTTATCTTTATTCAATGTAACTAAAAACAAAAATGTTTGGTCATTTCTTAATTCTTCATCAATTGCATAGTCATCGACAAAGTCGCCTGTATCATACATAATAAGTTTTCCTTTATAAATCTCAATGCCTTGAAATATATGAGCACTGTGACCATGAAATATATCAGCTCCAGCATCAATTGCTGCATGGGCAAATTCCTTAAATTGTTTTGTTGGGCGTTGCCTCATATTTGGGCCCCAATGAGCTGAAACAATTACAATATCTGATTTATTTCTAACTTCTTGAATACTTTTTCTTATTTTTTCAAAATTTTTTTCATCCATAGAAATTTCAATATAATTAACACCTGGCTTTTTTTCTGTTGCCTCCCATTCTGGCATATTGTCTGTAAATGCTATTATTGCTATTTTAATTCCATTTGCAGTAAGAAATGCCGGCTTAGATGCTTCACTTAAGTTTCTTCCAGCTCCTGCGTATGGGATTTTGTTTTTTTCCAAATGTTCTACTGTTTCAATAAATGCTTCATAATCATAATCTAGTACATGATTATTTGCTAATGTAACATACTTGATATCAGCTGCCTTTAAAACATCAATAGCTTTTGGATCTGCTCTGTAGAAAAACACCTTTGGTGTTTTGCTCCAAGGATTGCCAGAGCTTGCAATTGCATTCTCCAAATTAATTATTGTTAAATCTGCTTTTTTCAATAATTCTAGCATATCACCCCACACATAAGTCACCGGCTTATTTCCAAGAATAATATACTCATTTACAAGTCTGCCTAACATTACATCGCCTGTAAAGGCAATTGTTATGTTCTGCGCATCTTTTTTAATTTTCATTTCTTCTGTCTTAAGTTTATCTTCTTCATTTTTGATTTTGCAACTTATAATCAACAATGAAATAAACAATATAATACTTATCTTTTTAATAATCATAATGAACAAAAACATTTTTATACAATAAAAAGATTGCTATATTTATGGCGACAAAAGAGCAAATAATAGAAACATTGAAGAAAATATACGACCCAGAAATACAGCTGGACATCTGGAGTTTGGGATTAGTGTACAATATTGATATAGAAGGCAATAAAGTCAAAATCCTTATGACTTTTACAAGCCCAATGTGCCCTTACGGGCCTGCATTGCTTGACGATGTGAGAAGGCAGGTTTCTGCTGTTGAAGGAGTAGGAGAAGTTGAAGTTGAGATAACTTTCAATCCTGTATGGGGGCCTGAGAAGATGACAGAAGAAGCGAGGATTGGGCTGGGGATTTAGATACATTTTTATAATTCCTTGAGAATTATATTTAAATGATTGCCGATCTTATAGGGTATGTTGCTGGCGCCATTATTATTATAAGTTTTGTCCCGCAGATAATAAAGTCTTATAAAACGAAGAGTGTTAAGGATTTGTCATTGCTAATGCTTGTTCTGATAATTTCAGCCACACTCTTGTGGATTGTTTATGGACTTATGATAGGCAGCAAGCCGGTCATCGCTGTTAATATTGTTTATTCGCTTGTCGTCGGGTTTCAGCTTTATCTAAAAATTAAATATGAAAAATAATGGGCCCAGCCGGAATTGAACCGGCACCCCAACCCTGTGAAGGTC
>CAYIKX010000014.1:0-13776 GCA_964364025.1 uncultured Methanosarcinales archaeon | reverse complement strand
ATATATAACAAAAGGTGATTTCAATGTTAAAGATGAAAAAGATAAGCGAAACTTACGATATGAGGGTATTTACAGACAATGGCGAGTACTTTGGCGATGTTGAAGAATCCATTTTGACATCAAACAAGGTCTTTGGCTGGAGGGTAAGGGCAACAAAGAACTCATTCTTGAACAAAGTCTTGGGCAGCGCAAAAGGCGTTATTGTTCCTCATCAGCTTGTCAAGTCAATAGGTGACATTATGATTATAAGCAAGGCAGCTGTTCCGAGTTATGAAGGAAGTGAAAAAGAGGCTAAGGAAGAATAAAGAGGTTTAAATGGCTTGGTATAATCCGTTTAGTTGGTTCACCCCCCCAGCAGAAAAAAACGATTGTTGCTTGAAGAAGTTCTACTTTATTTAAATCAAATTGTAGATTTGACTGAAGATTTTCGTTTAGCAAGAGAAAGTGCCTCTGATTTTTTAAAACATAAGAAAAGAAAATCCTTAGATTTAGCTTTGGCTGTTAAGCAGAAATTTGATGAGTATGTACATTATCGATATATGGGGGATGAAATTCCACTAAAAGATTTACATAATGAAGAAATAAAAAAAATTATGAATGAATTAATAAAGGCTTTAGAACAAGATAAATTTAATGAACACTGGAAAATTGCATCTAACCTTATAGTACGAATAGAAAAAACATTAAAATTAATAAAATATGGAACTGCATAATTTCCAGTTTTATAAATACTATTTTAAAACCCCAAAACTTGTAACAAAAATATCTTTAGAGCCTGCTCCTTTTGGGACTCCCATCTCTTCAATGTATAATTCAACAGCTTCTTTTAGATTTTTTAATGATTCTTCAATGGTATAACCCTGGCTAACAACATCCAATTCTGGGCACAGAGCCACAAATTGTTTTTCACCCTTCTTGATTATAGCTGTAAAATCCATATTAATCAAAAATATAAACTACTTAATAAACTTTGTCCTAGAATTTCCCAAATATCTTTTATGCGCGCTCACATAACTCCTAAAAAACCAATTCATGAAATCAATCTCGGTTTTTGTCAAGGCATGATAATAGGATTTTCTTTTCTTGTATTCAATGATTAAAAGCGGATAATTGGCTTTTCTTAATATATAAGCAATAATAAGTCTTCCAATCCTTCCATTGCCGTCTCCAAAAGGATGAATCTTTTCAAATCTATAGTGTGCTCTTGCTGCAAGTTCAACAGGATGCATAATTTGTTTATTTTTATTATACCAGATAAAAAATTCTTTCATTAATTTACCTATATCCTGCCAGTCAGGCGTCCTGTAATTTCCAACTCGTACCAAATAATCTCTAAATTTTCCTGCTATGTCTGGTTTAGTATCCGAAAACATTTCTTTATGCCAGTTAAGCAACATTTCATTTGAAAATTCAGATTTTTCATTAATCACCCTAAAAAACACTTTTGAATGGTTTATCGTTTCTTGGATATCCCTTAATGGCTTGTTTGGTGCTATTCTCTTTCTTATTATCTCTTCTGTCTCATGCAATGTTATTGTTGAGCCCTCTATGGCATTCGTGTTGTAGGTAAAGGAGATAGATAAGTCAATCAGAATTTCTTTCTTAATGGAATCAGGGTATTTCTTCCATTCTGATTTGAAATTTTTCCGAATATCATTTAATTTTTTAAATACGCTTTCTTGCATGCACTCCCGTAGAAACGCTTCTTTTATTTCCTCCAGATTTTCTGGCAGCTCTTTGCCTAGGTATTTTCGTTTGTGAATTACTTTTCCGCCTGACCTAAAGGAATGGTCAAGATAATAGTAGCCCTTCTGTTTGAGTATGTTCATAAACATACATAGTGTTACATTTATTTAAAATTTTCTATTTTTAATTAGAAAGTAACATTAAAGACATAATTCTAAAAACTTAATACCCTTGCATTACAATAAGGACAATATCTAGGCACTTTTGTTTCGGGGTCTATCTTAAACTTATAGCCACATGAAGTACACTTATGTGCTATTTTAAATGATTTTTCTTCTTGAAGTTGTTTGGCATCTTCTTTATGAAAAGCCTCTTTTTCTATTTCCTTGTGTATGTGCTTGGTTTTTATGCAATCAGGGCATACCATCAATCCAATATCCAAATCCAGCTTTAAAGAAGAAGCAGGCACTTTATTGCTACATTTCTTGCATGAAACCATTATTTCCTGCATTTAAAAATCACCCTTCATCTTGGTAGCATCTGCAATTATCCTTGCAGTGCTTCCTTTTGTCATTATCGAGCCAGAAGAGCCGCAATAAGGGCAAGTGCTTACGCTTAGATGTTTTGCCCTTTTAAAATTATACTTGCATGCTTTGCAGAAATATTCTTTAAAAGGCTCCTCTTTTTGGGTTTTTATATCTATTTTTGTGTCTTTTATAACAGATTTTCTTTCAAGGCAGTTTCTGCAGGCTAAATTCTTGCCGTTGGGATCCATCCTCATCATGTTCATTGTATACTCATTGCCGCACTTGAAGCATTTTATCCTTACATCAGTATTTTTTTCTATGCTTATCACCTTTTATTTAAAAATCTTGATTAAGTCAATATTTAAATTTTATGTTTTAAGTTTTATTTTTTGAATATTTTTTGTAACGGGATAATAATTACTTGTTCTAATGATAAGAATTTAATAGTGATTAAAAATACCTCTATTTTACACGGCTGTGGTCCAGCGGTATGCAACGCTAAAAGACACGACCCTCCCAAGGTCGTTACCCGGGTTCGAATTGTTGCTAGCGAGCGATTGCTAACGCATCGCAAATCCCGGCAGCCGTATTTCTTTAGAAACTTATTTATACTACAAACCTAAAGTTCAGATTATGGTATGGGGCTTTTTTCATGAATTGGGAAGGAAGATAATACACATAACAATCCTAGTAGTGCTTGCAGCCTATTTCTTTATTCAGAACAAGATGATTGACTTGGGATATACTGCAATACTTGCCAAGCAAGTCGCTTTGCTGTTTCTAGTTACATTATTAATAGTTTTTTTGATACTGGAATATTTAAGGCTTGAGCTTGGGTGGAAAATGCCTTTCTTCTCGCAATTCATCAGGCCAAAGGAGCAGAACAGGATGTACGGAGTAATTTATTTCCTTTCCGCAACTATAATATCTCTTGCAGTCTTTGATTACAAGATTGCTTTGGCAGCTTTGCTTATGACAACTTTTGGCGACATGATAGCAGCTTTGGTCGGAAAGCGATATGGAACAACTCTTATTTACAGGAACAAGACATGGGCAGGATTTTTTGGCGAGCTCATCACAAATCTTATCGTAGGATTTATAATACTTGACAGCATTTATGTGATATTGGGTATGGCTTTAGTTGCGACCATTGTAGAAACTCTTGTTGACGAGCTTGACGATAACCTTCTCATTCCAATATTTTCCGGGCTTGCAGGGCAGATTATTTTGTTCAGCTTGTAATCTTTGCAGCTAATTGCTCCTCTTCTATCGGCTCAACCATGGCAAACATTGTCTTTAACCCGTTTTCCAAGGAAGATTCATCAGAAATTTTATGATGGGTGTAAGGAAAAACAATCCATTTCTTGTCAAGCCCTGAAAACGGATTTACAAAAATTATATTAAGGAACTTGAAGCTGATCATCTTGCTCCAGCTCTTTAATACAGCGTCAAAATTCTCTTTTGAATTTAAAGTCACTAAACTAAAATAAGCATTATTGTTTATTCTTTTGATTATTGAATCAATATCAATAATATTCGGGGCAATTATAAAATACTGCTCCCTGTCCTTGTATTTTACATACAAGTCAAAGCCGTCTTTTCCATTTTTAATTTTCTCTATTTTCCTGGAAATAATGTCCTTGTTTTTTATAAAATTAACAGTCCACTCAAGCAGGAATGCATGCGATTTATTTTCCATAATGGAATTTTTTAGAATTAGTGTTTATAAAATTAACGATTTCAATAATTATGGAGCATAAATTGGTGCTGTATAAGCGGTTGCATAACCTAATGCAGTTGCAGGCGCACTAATTGGAGATAATGCAGCAAGTGCTAAAACGAGAAGCACTAAACCAACAGCAGATTGTCTTGGTGTTAAACTGAACCATCTACTAGAAGCAGATTTAACATTTTGTGTTTGAGGAGAAATACCTTCCATCGCTTTTTCAAGACCTCCTTTTTCATGTTTTTTGATAAGATCATCTAAAATATGCTTGGCTTGATCGTAAGGTAATTGCGGTCCGCCAAATAGTTGTTTATAGGCTTCTGATTCTTGTGGTGTGCCCACTAGTTTTTTGTATAGTGCACTAATATCATTTTGTTGCTCTGGCGTCCATAAGTCAGCCATCTTGACCACTTTTGGCTATTATATCCAACAATTTAACCAAAAAAATTTTATCTAATTTAGTCATTCTCCACCCTTGGAGCCAGAATAAAACTCAGCATTAACCTGTCAACAGCCTTGTACTCAAGCTTTAATGGATAATCCTTGGTGAATTGTATGACAACTTCATCGCTGAGCTTTGAGCCGTTTATCATCTTTTTAAGGTATTCAATGCTGTACTTCGCCTTTATCTTCTCATCGCTATTTGTGCTTATCCTTGTAGTTTCATCTTCCTTTATCTCAATCCTGGCTTGGTTTAAGTCTCCTTCTGCATGCAATGAAAACTTCCTTGGCTCAACTATAAAAGCAACACTCTCGCCAACAACATCAACATCTGCAATTGCCTCATTCAAAATGCTTGACGAGGTTTTTACAGTAATAGGAAATTTCAAATCAGGCACTTTCTGCTCTTTTTCCTCCAAATCAATTATAGGCAGGTTAAATGTCCTTGTTGTATTGCTTTTCAGTTCTATTTTCAGCCTGTTGCCGTCATCCAGCTCAAGAGTAAGCATGTCTTTTGGAGAGGCCCTTCTTAATACCTGCTTTAAATTGCTCAGATTAATTGCAATTTCAGTATCTTTTTTGACATCATATTCTGTGAAACAGCTGCTTAGCAGCTTGAAAATAACCATAGCGACATTTGCAGGGTCCATTGCAACCAATTCAATTGCATCTGGAGTAATCTTGAACCTGGCTTCATTTACCAAATCAGAAATAATCGATATGCTTTCCTTTAAGTAGCTTGGCTCTGCTAAAGTAAGTCTCATGTTGCCCCCAGTGATATGTCGATAAATGCTATGCATTTTCGATCATGATAGGAAATCTCTGATTTCCGACATGCGAGTGATTTTCGTTATGCGAACTCGCTCACAACTCACTGAAGTTATGTTATGCTATTTAAATATTTTTGGTTTTAAAGTCTAATCCTTTCCCCATAACATGCACATTTCAAACCCAGTTTTAATCTTAAATAATCTTCACATAGTCATCTGATATTACCACCAAAGAATCCCTCATTTTGCTTTCTTTAAGTTGCTTTAAAATAGGAACAAATGACTTTATAACATTCCTTGGAGATTGGTTCAAAAACCTTAATAAAATTACCCCCTTATGCTTGATCAAAGAATAACCTAATAAATTGGCAAAATCTTTATCGTGAGTTATTATAACTCTGTTTTCTTTTTAAGCCAATTTGAGTATTTCTGTATCGCTAGTTCCAAAAAGCTTTTCCTCTTTGATGTCTTTGACATCATACTTTTTATTCCTTAATGTCCTAACTAAAGAAGGTGAAATATTTTCATCTGTAAGAAATTTTAAAGCCATATTAAGCATCAATTTTTCTTTTAGCTGCAATTGGCGATATGACTTCTTCGCGTTTTATTACTTTTGACGCGTAATCCAATGCATCAAGAATATCCTCTCTTTTAAGATGCTTGTACTCTTTTAAAATATCATCAATGCTCATGCCAGAAGACATCAATTCTAATATAAACTCAACAGATATTCTAGTACCTCGTATTATTGGTTTTCCACCCAAGATATTTGGATTAAAAGTTATTCTGCTCATATAATCTTCATATATTTAGAACTTTAAAAATCTTTCTTTTTATAATTTTATCCTTTCCCCATTTCCCATAACATGCACATTGTTGCCTTTTTTGTAGCCCATTTCAACAGCCAAATCAGCCAAAGCGCTTGTCATTTTAAGCTCGCCATGCGCTGGAACAATATGCTGCGGCTTAACCAGATTAATCAAGTCCCTTAGGTCTTCTCTTGCTGCATGCCCGCTTTGGTGTATGTCCTTGAAGATTCTGACATTAAAGTTTTTTAGGTTTGCTTCAAGCTTTTCCCTGTTAGCAATATTTGTCGGAGTTGGTATTGTTCTGCATGAAAAAATAATATGGTCCTCTGAAAAGAATCTAAATTTTAGTTCGCCATTCATCATCTTAGCAAGAGTTGATTTTGGCTCGCCCTGGTGCCCTGTAACAACCATCAAGTACTTGCCCCTGTCTTTTGCAATCTTTTTCAATTTTCTTTTTATCTGCCCGCTGAATTTCAGCACTTCAACCTTGTTTGTGAATTTTGCAATGCCAGTTGCTTCTGCAGCCCTTACGTATTTTGCCATTGAGCGCCCCATGAAAACTATCTTCCTATTCATTTTTTGGCCAAACTCTACAATCGAATTAAGCCTTGCAATGTGCGATGAGAATGTGGTAACAACAACATGCTTGTTTTTTGACTCAACCCCAAGCATAACCTCCCTCAACATCTGCTTTGCCACTGATTCAGACGGCATTTTTCTTGCATCAGCAGCATAAGTTGAATCGCATATCAGGGCAAGAACTTTTTGCTTTCCCAATTCTTCCAGCCTTTTAAAGTTCGGCTTTTTGCCTAAAGTTGGAAACAAGTCAAACTTGAAATCATTTGCATACAATATAATGCCATACTTTGTGTGCAGGGCAATCATTACAGTATGTGGTGTAGAATGAGTCATGTGCACAAATTCAATCTTGACATTGCCTGATGCCTGAAAATAAGAATTAGCAGACATGCTTCTTATTTTGCTGTTCAATTTTATTTTGTCTTCTGTTAGAATTCCTCTCAAAACTTCGGCTGTAAAAGGCGTGCACATTATTGGAACTTTGAAATTGTTTGCGAGGTAAGGAATTGCGCCTAAATGGTCCAAATGGGCATGCGTTGGTAAAATCATCTTCACTTTTGATTTCCAATCATCAATAGCAGAAATATCTGGAACAGCTCCTGCCTGCATCAATTCCTTCGGCTCAACGCTCACTAAATCCTCATCTTGCGTATATTTTATATAATTTTCAAGATGAATTCCCAAATCCAGAACATAGACTTCATCATCAATCTTTATTGCAGTGGAATTCTTTCCAACTTCGTTGTAGCCTCCAATTGAACAGATTTCAACCATTTTTTTAGAAAATAAGAAGATGGTTTAAAAAAGTTTGGATGAATTATGTAGTTATAAATTTAATAAGTGCGGGGAGCAGGATTTTCGTCAACCATTTACATCGTTCCGAGGAACTTTATGTTCCTCATTGCATGCTTTTCCAGTGACTTGCGAGTGAGCTCGTTGCGAACTCGTTCACATTTTACTGCTTTTTGCAAAAGGTTAATTCGAACCTGCGAAGGCACTAAGCCAATAGATCTTGAGTTTGGATGTTTTAGCACCTAAATGCCGAAACACTATCCCGTCTAGCCTCCTTTTAAAGGATTTGGCCGCTCCGGCATCCCCGCATAAAGTTTCAGGATAAGAATTCCATTTAAAAACGTTACTAAAAAATTCCAACGACGTGGATGAAAACCGAGTGAGCTCGTTGCGAACTCGCTCACAATTGACACAAAACCCGTGTTTGAATCCAATGTGTTAGGTATATAATATTAATAAGAAAATCTTTTAACTAAAACTTTTCAATTTATTTTCAATTGCGCTCAACTCAGCCTCTAGTCTCTCAAGCTCTGTTTTCCCTTTTTTCGGAGCTTTTTCTTCTTTTGCCTCTTTTTTTGGGATTGATTTCTTGGGCTGTTTTTGTTCTTTAGGAATATATGTCTTGAAATTTGTCTGCGGCAGCTTGGCTTTTAAGTTGCCAAGCATCTTGTTGGCGTCTTTAACCAGGCCCCTGAGTTTCTGGATTTTTGCAAGCTTTTCATGCCTGATGTGCTTAAATTTCTCAAACCTCTGCAGCAGCTCAAGTATCTCCTTTAAGGCTTCAAGAATGCTTCTTCTTACTTCAGCCGGCTCTTTTACTTCTACAAAAAACAATTCATTGTCCTGCTCTTTCAAGTTCTTCAGCATTCTTATTCTGGCTCAAACATCATATTATCTATGTCATCAACCCTTTTCCCTATCTCGTCTATTGTATTGCTCCACATTGAAATTTCCGAGTCTTCTTCATTCCTCAAGTCATTTATTTTCCCTAAGGTCTCGTGTATTTCATTTATTTTTGCTTTTATCATATCCAGCACATCCAGAATTTCTTTATACTCGTTGACTTTTACAAAAACAGGCGCTCCAAGTTTATTTTCCTTCATTTTACTCACCCTTGAATAAAGTTTTATCAACAAAAATAAGCTTTTTCTGCAGATCGTCAAGAGAGGACTTCACTTTGTCAAATGACCTGTCTTTTGCATTTTTTATGTTTTCCAATTTCATTACGGCTTCTTCAGATTTTCTTAAATTGCCCCTTATTATGCCTATATTCTGAAGGGCAGCTTTGAATTTGTCAACTCTGACATACATCTCCTTTCTGCTTGATATTTCTCTTGATTTCTTCTCCTCTTGTCTGAAAAGTCTCCTTTCAATTTTTGGAAAAGCATCTGAAGGCATAGCCTGCTCTTCTTTAACAGCTTCCTTAGCTTCAGGCACAGCTTGGGTAGGTGGCATAGGCTCAGGAATTGCAGTTGCGCTAATAGTTGGAAAAGGAACATCTTTTTCTTCCAGCTCTGGAAAGCTTGGGAATTCAGGTTCTTCTTTGCCAAATTCTGGAATCCTTTCTTCAGGCAGCTCAAATTTACCAAGCTCTTGCGCAGGAATATTCTCTTCAAAGGCTGGCAAGCCAAAGTCAGCATTTTCATCAAAGCCCTCTAATGGCGGTGGCGCAGGAGGTAAATCCAATTCCTCTAAGCCTTCTTTCTTTTCCCTCTTTAAGAATTTCAAAAACCCCACATAAACACCCTATTAACTAAACAAAGTTATTTCTATTAAAAACTTTTGTTAGCATTATTAAATGGTGATTTATTCTATGTTTATTGCGCAAAAAATAAATAATACGAATGAAAAAATACAATATATGAAAGCCTTGTTTATTATTTTAATCCTAGCGATATCATTTTCTTATACCTCTTTTGCGCAGCAGTCCCTATGCGACTATAAAGTCGAATTAATTGTCAATGGAACTGAATTCGAAAAAGAAAGATTCAAATGGAGAATGAAAGCCACTAAACTGGAAGGGACATCTACAAATATCACAGGCGCAGCTGATATACTGGACTCAAAGGGCAATATTGTTAAAAAATACAAGCCATGGACTGATGAGCCAATCTCAAGGCAAAAAACTTCAAGCGAATACTCTCCAAACTTAAAAGAAGGAGAGGAATACACCCTAAAAGCGGAAATTAATGTTGAGTGTGATGACATAAATAAGGATAATAATGCTGATGCTAAGGCAATAAAAATTAAGGTTAAAAATACAGACGAGCAAATAACCCCGGATAACACATACTATAAGGAAGCAAAAGTAAAAAATAACGATAAAAATACAGCAGCAAATATAAGTGCAAATGCCGAACATGCAGCAGTCAACACTACCGATACAATGCAAATCTCAAATAATAAAACTGATTACAAACAAAATGAATCAAGGGAAACAACTCCAGATGAAGCATATGAAAATGTGATTCAACTAACAGCAAAAAAAGAGCAAAAAAATCAATTATCTGAATCAACAGCTTATGCTGTCAAGGGGGCAATTGTTTATGAGTCAACAAATGAAAAGGCAAAAGAATTAACCATCCTATTTCTTTTGGCATTGTCTATTTTGCTGAATGTTGTATTGATATGGAGGAGATAGGATTATTCATGCTTGACAGCTATGCTTTCAATTACGCTTGCTATATCCTTGCATTTGCCTGCAATCTCCTTTAGAAGCCCATAAATCTCCTTGTATTTTATTATATCAATTGAATTCTTATAAAAATGGAATAGTTCAGACATAGCTTCATTATAGACATTATCTGTCCAATTCTTTAATTTATATATTTTTGAATAATGTTCTTTAATATCCCTTAATTTGTTTAAACAAATCATGCTTTTGTTTACCTCGATTACAGCACTATGGATTATATTCATCAATTTTATTATATAATTGTCTATCCTCTCTATGCTTAAGACGACAAAACTTGATGCAGTATCATTAATTAAATCTAGGACATCATCCAAAAGAACTGCCACTTGCCTTATGTCCTCTTTATCAATTTTAGTTCTGTAACCCTTATCAAGCTTTGTAATTATATTGTGGGCAAATTCACTGCCTTTATGCTCAAGATCTTTTATTAGCTGGGTTTTTGATTTTCTTTCCTTTCTTTCAAATTTTTCATAGTTATCAACAAAATTCTTTAGTTCTTTAGCGCTTTCAAGGACATTTTCCGATTGTTCTGCAAGCAATTCAAAGAATCCGTCTTCTTTTGGCACTATCCAGTTTATTATTTTTTTCATTTCGCTGGATTAATCTGATGCATATAAATAGATTTCTAATCGCAAAATTCCTATTTCGATAAGGTATTGCCAATCAAAAAAGGTCGGTTGCAAACATTTTTAAATATATTTACTTTCTGAAGCTTATGCCAGAAGCAGAAAAGCAGGGGCAAAATGCGCATATCAGATGCAGGACCATAATAGAGGTTTTAGGCAAGCCAGAGGAGCATGTTGAGAATTCTATAAAGGAGTATATTGAGCACATAAAAGAAGACTCTGATCTTGTGATTTTAAATGAAGAATATTCTGAGATAAAGGAGCAGGGCAATCTTTGGAGCAAGTTTGTAGAGCTCGATCTTGTTATAAAAGGCACAAGCAAATTAATCAGCTTCTGCTTTGAGTACATGCCTTCCTCAATAGAGGTTGTCAAGCCTGAGCACCTGATTATGACAAACCTCGAGCTTTCCAGCTTTCTCAACGATCTGCAGGCAAGATTGCACAGCGTTGACATGATTGTGAAGCAATTGAAGGCGGAAAATGATTTTCTGAAGCTTAATATGAACGCCATACTTCATAATGCGATTCTTATATGCCTTAAGGTGAGCACGCTTAATATAGCTCAACTTTCACAAATCACTGGCGTTGATAAAAAAGAAATTGAAATTTTTGTTGAAAAGCTCCTTAAAGAGAATAAAATTAAAAAAGAGAATGATTTGTACAGTCTGGCATAATGATAGAGCTTAAAAAACCAAGTGTGAAAAGCAAGGTGGAGGCAGTGCTTTTTTCTACAGGGCATAGAATAGTCTTAGACGACATAAGCAAGTTATGCCGCTCAAGAAAAGAAGACGTGCTTGCGGCATTGAAAGAATTGCAAAAAGAGTATGATGAAAAGCAATCATCCTTAATGCTCGTTGAGGAAGGAGATTTCTGGAAATTCACAGTCAGGGACCATTTTATGCCGATAGTAAGAAAAATTGTCACAGAAACAGAGCTTACAAAAAGTGTTATGGAAACGCTTGCTGTTGTCGCCTTTAAGTACCCAATCCTGCAGTCAGATTTGATTAAGGCAAGAACAAACAAAGCTTACGATCATTTAGCTGAATTGGAGAAATCAGGCTATATATCCAGGCAAAAGCATGGCAGAACAAACTTAATCAAGCTTACAGACAAATTTTTCAGGTATTTCGATCTTACAGAAGAAAAACTCAAAGACCAATTCAGGGATTTTGACAGCATTGCAAAGGCAATAAAGGAAAAAGAAGAAGAGGTTGAGAAAATAATAGAGGGGCAACGCAAAAAAGCAGAAGAATTTAAAAAAGAAGATGAAAGAATAAAAAAAGAGATTGAGACATTAGACAAAGCTGAAGAGGAATTTGAAGTTCCACTGGAAACTTATGAGACAAAGCCAAAAGAGGTTATTTCTGAAGATTTTGCAAAGCAAGATAACCTAATTGTTGAAAAGGAAAAAATTGGAGATTTGGAAGTTTTTGAAGAAGTGGAGAAACAGAAAGCAAAAAAAGAAACATCAAAGATTGAAGAAGATAAAGAGAATGCAAATGAATTTGCTGGCTTGATGCGAACTGCGCCTCAAGTGCAGCCGCAAACCAAACCCACAATCAAAAAAGAATCAAAACAAAAAAAGAAAAGTGAAGGCGTAAAGCTTACTCCAGAGATGGAAGCAATTGTTGACAAGAAAGTTGAAGAAATGCTGCATCCTCAAGAAAGCAAAGAAGAAAATAAAAATAAGGAAAATTGATTTTTGTTATATTAAAAACTAAGAATAATAAAAATAAAAAATAAAATGTTTCTCTTACAATGCCCAAAGTGCAAGAACAAGATGAAATACCAAGGCAAGGACATGTATCTTGCTGGAAAGAAGAAAAGGTGTGTTTATTGCGGGTTTTCAATGTCAATTGGCAAAGCAATAATAAAGAAAATATAACTTCTTTTCTATATGGAAAATTTCAATATAGAAAATAATACAAAAACATAACTCTTATAAAGCGAAAAACATACCAATTTATAGACGATAAAGTGGTTATGAAGTTCTTAGAAAAATGACAGAAGAAAATGGACAAAAATTAGGGACAAGAATAATTCCCAGGATTATCCAGGAGGAGATGAAAAAGAGTTATTTGGATTACGCTATGTCTGTTATTGTCGGAAGAGCTTTGCCGGATGTTCGTGATGGATTTAAACCAGTTCACAGACGTGTGCTATACGCAATGTGGGATGCTAGTTTATTTCATGATAAACCATTTAGGAAATCTGCTTTTGTGGTGGGGCGGGTAATATCTGCATTTCACCCCCATGGCGACGCAGCAATCTACGATACATTAGTAAGGTTGGCCCAGGATTTCTCAATGAGATATCCGCTTGTTGACGGTCAAGGAAATTTTGGAAGTATCGACGGGGATGCAGCCGCAGCTTTTAGATATACCGAATGCCGCTTGACAAAATTAGCAGAAGAAATGCTTGAAGACATTGACAAACGAACTGTGAGATTAATTCCAAATTTTGACAACTCAACAACAGAGCCAATTGTTCTGCCGTCTAAGCTCCCTAATCTTTTAATTAACGGAAGCTCTGGAATTGCAGTCGGCATGGCAACAAATATCCCCCCTCATAATCTTAGAGAGGTAATTGATGCTGTAACAAGACAAATAGACAATCCGGGTATAAGCATAGAAGAAATAATAAGCATTGTCCAAGGCCCTGATTTTCCAACAGGTGCTTTGATTTGCGGCAGGAATGGAGTAAAAGAGGCTTATTCTACTGGAAGAGGCAAGATTCTTGTAAGGGCAAAGACAAAGTCAGAGCAAAGCCATAACAAGCCCGTTATTATTGTAAATGAGATCCCATTTATGGTCAATAAGTCAGAGCTTCTGGAAGAGATAGCTGATTTGGTAAGGGATAAAAAAATTACAGGCATTTCAGATTTAAGGGACGAAAGTGACAGGCATGGCATAAGGATTGTTATCGGGCTGAAGAAAGACGCAGACTCAAATGTTGTCCTAAACCAGTTATTCCAGCACACAAGGATGCAGACAACATTTGGCATAATAATGCTTGCCCTTGTCAATAACGAGCCAAAAGTCCTGAACATTAAGCAGATAATCCATTATTACATAGAGCACAGAAAAGATGTTGTAAGAAAAAGAACATTGTTTGATTTAAACAAG
>CAYIKX010000013.1:0-13917 GCA_964364025.1 uncultured Methanosarcinales archaeon | reverse complement strand
TATCGGCTTATTAGGGCAAATGCCCATGCAGCGTCCTTTGGTGGCGGACAAAGCACACATTATGCAAATCCATAGAAAAATGCAATATTTTTTCTTAGATATTCTTAAATGTTAAATATAGCCCCGGGCAGACTTTCGACAACCTCTTCAATCCATCGAAAATGTCTCCATTTTCGGGGTCCCAAAAATCTTTGATTTTTGAGGACTTTTTTCAAAAGGTTGTTTCGAACTGCCGTCAGAGCCTTTCGCGGGAGCGAAAGACCAGAAAATCTCTGATTTTCGCTGCCTTTCTATTGCAGTTACTCGCGAGGAATCTTTGAGATTCCATGTCCCTGCAACCAGAGGGCCCTATCCTAAGTCTTCCTTTTCAGGAACTTGACCGCTAGACTACGGGGCTATGAAAAAATTTTAATCTCTTTAAATGTTTGGTGTTTGAAAAACCTATTTCTTTTATATATCTTACTATATCGCCTTGCCTTGAAACAAAAAAATTCCTGTTGTCTATGATTTTGGAAGGGTTAAAACCCAATTTAACAAAAGCGGCTCTTGTGTCATTTAACAATCTGGGAGTATGGCTTGTAAATCCTATCCTTATAAGGTTAAAGTCTCTTTTGGACATGCGAAAAACTGAGCCATCAGTGTCTATAAGCCCTCTAATGCAAGGTCTCAAAAATTCCAAGTTATCAGATATCCAATCAGGGATTCCAGCATTATTTTTAATTTTGTCTCCAGATTTTAATCCTATTGTCTCCAAGTAGTTTACTAGTTCTTTGCTATCCAAACAAACAAACCTTTCATTGTTTATAGTGTGCTCCCTTATTCTGACATTAATTTTGAAAAGTTTGCGGCAAAGCGGCTGAATAAAGCTAAGATGGTAGTCTTTGTCCTTGCTATAATCTCCGGCTACTCTCACAGAATAAACACCTATTTTGTTGTCTTTGTTGCAAGAATAAATGTTTCCGTCTCCCAAAACAATTCCTACAAATTCTGCCAATTCTTTGCATTTATCTGGAAAATGAATAGTCTTTAACGAACCTTTTGAAAGTAGTCCGCCTTTCCTTTGACCCCAATTTTTTCCTTTTGATTCTTCTAATAGTTTCAGTTGGGATTTCTTTTGTTCCGATATATCAAATTTAGTGTTCATTTTTATCAACCTCCAAAGTTTTTTATTTTTACAAGACTTTGGAGTCCAAGAAAAAGAGAATATTAAGCGAAACTGCGTAATTGATTTTTGTGTTAAAAACCAAAAATCATTATTTGGCAGTTTTGCGTGTTCTCTTTTTCAGAATTAGCAGATTCCGACCTTTATATATTTTAGGCAAGGATGTCCAGTGGTGGCTTTATTGGATGTATGATACTATGGGGCTATTAGAAAAAGTATAATAGGCTATTTTATAAGTTTTTACTTCTGTTCCTGAACTTCCTCTTTAATTTCATGAGGTTTTTCTCTTTTCTCAATTCCCAAATATCTTATCTCGCATACCTTTAACGGGTATATCTTGTTCAGGTTTTCCCTCATCATAGGCTGCAGCTTATGGGAAATCAAATCATTAATCACATCGCTATAATTCATTTTTTTAATTGTTTTAATGAGGAACTGGACAATATTGTTCCGAAGTTTTGCGGCAATTGAGCCCTTGACATCGGATTTTGTAATAACCAAAGGCTTAACCCTTAAAAAAATATTATCTGCTGTTTCGCAGGCAAATGACAAGTCCATTTTTTCGCTATTGCGCCTGACAAATCTTTTTACAGAGGAGGGAACGATTTGATAGCCTACAATGCTTGTTTTTCCTTTGTCGCCTTCAACTTCAATTACCTTAAAATGTATATTGACATTCTGCCTTTTCGGGTCATTGGTTAAATTCATCAGGCTGTGGCTTAATGTCTTGCCCAGCATTGCCCTTGGCTCATACACTAAAGTTTCCCCCAAGACAACATTATCAAACTGCTGTGGCGCAATAAGCTGGAACCAGCGCTTTTTCTTTAGCTTTACGATTTGTTCTGCCATTTTAATTTCAATTTCAGGAAAATATTATGGTTTATAAAGGTTTATGTTTTGAGTTGGATTTTAAGTATAAATTCGATAATTCACGCAATAATAAAAAATTTAAAATCAGCAATCCTAGAATGACTTTTGGAAGTCAGCGCGAAGAAAGTAATCCGTTTGTTAATGTATGGCGAGGCGTTTGATGCGCCGAGCACTAAAATTTGCCGAAGGCAGATTGAAATTTTTAAAAATTGAAAAATAAAATTTCTAAACATCCAGATTAACCACTTCCTTTGCATGCGCTTCTATAAATTTCCTTCTCGGCTCGACTTCGTCGCCCATAAGCAACGTAAACATTTTGTCTGCCTCTACAGCATCCTGGATAGAAACCTGAAGCATGCTCCTGTTGCCTGGGTCCATTGTTGTTTCCCAAAGCTGCTGAGGATTCATCTCGCCTAATCCCTTGTATCTTTGCATATTGGCATCGTCTCTGCCTATCTCCTTCAACAGCCTGTTCAACTCGTCATCATTATAGACATATTTTACCATCTTGCCCTTGCTTACTTTATATAAAGGCGGCTGCGCAATATAAACATAGCCTGCCTCTATCAATGGCTGCATATGCCTGTAAAAGAAAGTGAGCAATAAAGTTCTTATGTGCGAGCCGTCAACATCTGCATCAGTCATTATTACAAGCTTGTGGTATCTCGCTTTGCCAATATCAAATTCTTCTCCGACATTTGTTCCAATGGCAGTTATCATGGTTGTTATCTCTTCATTCTCAAATATTTTATTTATCCTTGCCTTTTCCACGTTCAATATTTTCCCTTTCAATGGAAGCACAGCCTGAAATTCCCTGTTTCTTCCCTGCTTTGCTGAATTATGCACAAAAATACCCGATGATAAAGCAAAATTATGTGTTCCAGGAACTTCAACATCGTACACATCTATTTTTTCTTGAATAGGTATAATTGATTTTATTTTGTGATTGTAGTTTTCAACTGCCTCAACAAGGCTTGATTCATCATTCTGGAAAAAGCGCTCAATAAATGTTTTATAGGATAAAACATTCTTGTTATTTAATTTTTTTCTTAACATTTCAAACTCTTGCTCTTTTATACTATTATTCTTCTCGTAAATTTGCCTAAGGACCTTTACAGTATTATCATAGTATGTCTTATTATAAGCTACTCTACGTTTAACTCTGAATTCAGGTGTCCATTGCTCTTTTGTTTTATTGCTTCTCCACTTTTTTAGGTTCTCATCTAACCATTGCTTTTTTGACATCTCAGATAAAACTTTTTTTGCATCAGGATTTTCTCCAAAGAATTGCTTAACACATTCTGCTTGCTTTATTCTGTTTTCTTGTGAGGACCAGTATTTTTGCTGTGCTTCATTTAGCACTTTTTTGGATTTTTCCCTATAATCCGAATTTGATTTGTAAAATTCTAAAAACTTATTAACCATGTATTTCTTGTATTCTCCATTTTCCCACTGTATCTTTGCTCGTTCGCTTAGCTCTTCTCTCATCAATAACATTTTTTGTTTTATTTTTTCTCTGTATTCTGGAGTTTGCCTTATTTGTTTAAGTTTCTGCTGAACATCTTCTCGCATCAAATTTTTTTGAGCCAACAAAGAATGAAGAGCTAAATGTTCCTCTTTTGTGAGCCTGCAAATATTTGTTGGATTATTATTTAATTTATTAAAATCTTTATGATGTCTATGTGCCCCTTCCATTTCAGTATATAAGTTATTTCGCAGATTGTATTCATCGGCTAAAATATGTGTAAATATCCATCTATTATCTTTAGAGTCGTATACAAGCTCGTAGCCTTCAATGGTGATTCGCTTACCCATCTTTGAAAGCTGTTTTCGAAATGGCATTAATGAATCATTTGGCTTAAGTTCTGATGCAGGCTTATACGTCCAATCTCTTAGCATAAATAAATGGTCAGGCGTGCAAATGATCTCTTCATCAGTATCCAAAATAATTTTTATGACTGAAGCATTTGCTTTTGTTTTCCTTGGATACATAACTTTTTGTATGCCAATTCTGCCATCATCCTTTATAGTATAGCAATAATGCTCTTTTCCTTGATTATGTTCTTCAACTATTTCTTTAAATGATATATTTCTGCCATCGCTAAGTGCAATTTTTGTATCTCCGGAAAAACAGCCACCTGCGCTATCCCCTTCCACAATGAACAGCTCGCATTTCTCAGGGTTGTTTTCTGAGCAGTCAGCCAATTTTCCTGGCAAAGAGCCGTGGTTCAAAGCCCCTTTTCTTCTTGTTAATTCCCTAGCTTTTTGCGCAGCCTCTCTTGCATGAGCAGCATTTATGCACTTGTACACAATTGTCTTTGCAACCGACGGATTTTCTTCAAGGCATGAACTTAATGAGTCATTAACTATTGAGTCCACAAGCCCTTTTATTTCAGAGTTGCCTAGCTTTGTTTTTGTCTGGCCTTCAAACTGCGGCTCTGGTATTTTGATGGAAATAACTGCTGTCAGCCCCTCCCTTGAATCCTCGCTAGAAAGCTTAACGCCCTTGATGTTATTTTTTTCAACGTAATTATTCATAACCCTTGTCAATGCAGTCTTAAATCCGATTAAATGGGTTCCTCCCTCATATGTGTTGATATTGTTTGCATAAGAGAAAACATTTTCCTGGTAGCCGTCGTTATATTGCAGGGCATATTCGACCTGCACCCCATTTTTTGCCTTGTTGAAATAAACTGTCTTGTGCAGCGGATTCTTATTTTTATTTAAGTATTCGACAAAAGAAACTATGCCGCCGTCATATTGGAACTCCTGCTTCCTGCCGTCTCTTTCATCTTCTATTGTAATTTTAATTCCCTTATTCAAGAATGCAAGCTCCCTTAACCTGCTTGATAATATCTCAAAGCTGAATTCGGCAGCTGGAAAAATCTGCTCATCTGGAATAAATTTTATGGTTGTCCCGGTGTCCTTTAAATCAGCATCGCCGATTATTTTCAATTCTGTAACTGGCTTGCCGCGCTGGTATTTTTGCTGGTATATCCTGCCGTTTCTTTTTACTTCAACAATAAGCTCTTTTGACAGGGCATTTGTAACAGAGATCCCAACTCCGTGCAGGCCGCCGCTGACTTTATAGACTTTTTTGTCAAATTTGCCGCCAGCATGCAGCCTTGTCATAACTACCTCAACAGCAGGCTTATTCAAATTCGGGTGCATATCAACAGGAATCCCTCTTCCGTTGTCAGTTATTGTAATGAATCCGTCTGAATGTATTATAAGAGAAATCCTGTTGCAGAATCCTGCCAATGCCTCGTCAATTGAGTTGTCAACAGCCTCGTAAACAAGATGATGCATTCCTTTTGCATCAGTTGAGCCGATATACATCGCAGGCCTTTTTCTTACAGCGCTTAAGCCTGCCAAGACTTGTATATCCTTTGCTTCATAGCTTGATTCTTCTGATTTAGCTTGTTGTGATTGTTCCATTTTATTTTGATTTTTATATTTTAATTATTGAAATTTTAATTTTTTAGTTTTATATCTGATTTCAGCGCATATGAAAATTATTAAACCACAAATTTATAGTCGACAAAATAGTATGTTTTTCTAATGTTTTTATAGTGCTTAACTATATAAACTTTTCGTTCCTAGAATGGCTTTATAAGGCTTAAAAAGGCGGAATTATTGATTTTTAAAGGTGTAGATTTTTGTCGGTTTTAGTTATAAACTTGTGTTATGCGTTCGTTCGTGTCGCCCTTTTATTATTCTTTTGCATTTTTCCATCACGTTAAAAATAATCAATCTAGCCTCCGTCCAATCCCTCACCCACCCACGATTAAGATGGGTGTTATCTAAATAAGAGGTAACACAAAAACAAATTAGGTCAATTAGAAAGAAAGAATTAAATTTTATTTGGGAAGTGCTTCTCTAACCACATCAACCATAACTCGATATACATCCCTATAGCCAGATGATGCTCCTTTCAACCTCAGAAGTTGATCATATAAATCGCTTAATGATATGTCTAAAGCTAATTTAGGAACTCTTTTTTTTGCTTCAATCAAAACTTCAGTATTCTCTTGCAGATTGTCCATTCTAGTTTCTTGACCACTTACAAAAGTTTGTGCAGTCACTAAAGCTCTCCTTAATCCATATAAAAATGCTTGTCTGGCTTCCCCTTGAAGTTTACCCAAAGCTGAAGAAAGTTTTTCGTAAACTGGCCTATCCTCCTCTCCTCTAAAAATATCACTGGAAAGCGCAACTGCATACTCGGGATGAGTTGTAAAACGTGCCTCTGCTTCGTCTGAATGACCTCCTTCAAGAACATGAGCATCAAAAGCTGCCAAAAGTTCAGGTAAATGTCTATCAATTTGTGGTAAATATTGACCTCTAAAATTAGATAATCTTTCTTCCAAAAATAAAAATTGTGTTGCTGTCATTTTTATTTATTATTGAGAGTTATCTTTTTATTGAGTTATCTTTTTATTTATAAATCTTTTGTTTTTATCACTTAATAATAATTACAAGATAAAAATTCGCCCAAAGTTCCTAAGATTTCTAGTTGATAATTAACTGATGAAAAAATGCCGCTCTGTTGCTTTCGCATAATCAAGGATTATACGCAGAGTCTTTTCAGGAACTTTTTCTTAAAGAATCTACTTAAGATTTACAGCTTCAAGCGGATGGATAATGATTTCATTAGTATCTTTCAAGCTGAACTCAACTTCTCCGCCTTTTTTCAAGTTTAACAAGTCACTGACTTCTTTAGGTATTCTTAGCACCAAATTACTTTTAACTTGGCTTAATTTTAGGTTGTATCTATGTTTCTTCAGCTTGTTCAACAACAATATTCTCTCTGCTTTTTCAGGATCATAGTAAATTTCTCCACAGCTATCACATTTCCAGCCATCTATGTCGTAGCTGTTGAATTTTAAATACTTGACATACTTTGCCATTTTCCCGCAAATGCATTTCATTCCTTTCATTTTTACCTCCGTAGCTTCTTCTTGGTGAATTTACCAACATGTTTTATTAAATAAACATCTTCTCTGTAAAAATAATTATATGATTTTACCACAACTACATTATACGTCTCATTTCCAAAATCCATCCACTTCTCCACTGTATCTTTTGCTCTTTTTCTTGGCTCATAACCATTCTCTAAAATTTCCTCGCAATCTGCAATCATTAAGCCGTGCTTTAATAGCTCTCTTGCGGCACTCTTCGAAGGAATTAACTTCAGTCCTTTATAACGTACATCAAACATATTCTATCAACTTATGTCAATGAAGTATGTTATATTATATAAATCTTTTCATTCTTTAAGAAAAAGACGAACTAATCCTAAAAGAATATTGGGGGCTAACACCCGCTTTATTACATCAAAGCAATCGGGACGACACCATAAATTAATGCTCACTCGTTCGGCATCAAAGGCCCCCTTCGTATAACATGGATCCTGTATGTTCACTCAAACAAATTATCAATTCCCAATCTTTTAGAAACAGCATTAAAATCATCACTTATCTTTGCTGAGAATTTAGATACAAAAGGGCCTGTAAAATCTTTTATAACTGTTATGCTTTGTGGAATCCCCATGAAATTGGCTGATGACATTAATACCATGTAGCCTTTTTTTGTTAAATTTGTAACCAATTCTTCTACAAGATACGGTGGAATTGTTAATAGATCTCTTCCTGCTGACTTGGTGATTTCGACATTTAAATCAAACTGCTGATGTATTTTCATGTTTATCACTGATAATTGTCAAGATAGCTGTATCTTTCCCCTATTTCAGCGCCTTCCAACAATTTTTCGCAGTCCCTGCACATATAAGGGTCGCTCATAGCGCTTTTCACAATAAAAATTCCGCAGTTTATACATATAAATCTAGCCATAACACCACCTTCTTATGCTGCATCTTCATAGCCATTCATAAACGCCTCTTCCATCGGGCTTAATTCGTCGTCGTCAAGCAACGATTCCCGCACTTCTTTAGAGTAAATGCTGATATCATCTTCATTTTTTTCCTCACCACTATAAAGACTTTTTTTCAGCACTCTAACCACCCTTTCATATTAACAATTGTTAAGCTCATATAAATACTTAATCTATATAATATATATAACATATAATAAAGAATCAATCTATATAATGCAATATATTTCACAATATCTATGATTTTATATAATAATCTTTATATACCACCATTATTTAACAAATCAAAATAATTAAGTGCAAAGGGGTGGTTAAGATTGACGTCAGAAAATTAATAAGCTTTGGCAAGGGCTCTTACATAATATCGATGCCTAAGAGCTGGATTGCAAAAAACAATTTAAAAAAAGGGGATTTAATATCCGTATCTGACGAAGGTTTTGAGCTGATTCTAAAGTCAAATCAGGAAGAAGAAAAAGCAGACTCAAAAGAGATAAATATTGATGCCAAAGGCAAGGATATGGAATTGCTGAAAGCGGAAATTGTCTCTTCTTATTTGAATACTTATGACACCATAAATATTTTGTTTGACAGCAACAGCAAAGAAGCCCAAAAGATAAAGGATATAATAAGAAATCTTTCTGGATTGGAGATAATGGAGCAGACATCAACAAGGATTGCTGCTAAAAATTTGATAAATATAAATGAGATTTCCATTAAGAATATAATCAGAAGAATGGATATAATCACACGGGCTATGATGGAGGACGCTATTCTCTGCACTACGGCCCAATGCACCTATGAAAACATACATCATAGGGATGTTGATGTGAATCGCCTTTATTACCTAAGCTACAGAGTGATAAAAAATGCAATGAAAAATCCCCGCATTGCCAAAACGCTTGGAACAGAGCCATGGCAGCTTCACAGCGATTCGCTTATAATTTTAAGGCTGGAAAAAATAGCTGACAGGCAGAAAAGAATTGCAAGATATTTGTTCGAAAACAGCTTAGACAGGGCTATGCTTTCCGAACTTGGCAAAGCGCAGACAGACATAAGCGAAGCATATAACGAAGTTATGAAATCCTATTACAGCCAGGATAAGGAACTTGCATTTAAGGTGGAAGTAGCTAATAAATACCTGACTGAAGCATGCAACAGATTGCTAGAAAAATATACCCTTGAACATAGCAGCACAAAGGGCAAAGATGTAAGCTCGAACTTGGTTGCTGTAGCTAAAATCATTGAAAATCTAAAGGCAACAGCAGTTGAGGTAAGGAATATGGCAAGAATTGTGCTTTGTTATGAGTGATTAATACCCCTCAAAAACAACCTTTTTATTATTCTTCTCCAAAACAGTAATTGTTCTATTGCTTTTTCTAACTTCTCCAACAACATCAGCATCTTTTGCAATTTGCAGAATATCATGCGCATTCTCTTTATCGCATATCACAAAAAACCCCATTCCCATGTTGAATGTTTTATACATCTGCCCGTCACTAAAGCCGGATTCTTTCTGCATCAGCTCAAAGATTGGCTGAGGTTTTAAGGGATTATTAATTCTGAATTCAACTTTTTCTCTTGTTCTGTTCAAATTTTTTAATCCATAACCTGTATTATTAAACCCAACAGCATCAAATTTTTTTGATATTTTAGCCATTGCTTGAATGTATATTTTAGTCGGCTCCAGCAGAATTTTTCCGATTGTAGAGCCGTCAAACTTGTCATCTAAAGAAAATCTGCCTTTGTATCTTTTTTTAAATTGAAGTCTTGCCTCAAAATCCCCATTTAATAAATTTAATCTTAAATCCGTATAGCCATTAGAATGCGGACCTGAGCTTCTTAATGCAACAATTTTTTGTCCTGGCTTTATTTTTTGCCTGTTAAATTTCTTTTTTTCTATAAATCCAACCATGCACCCAATAATATCAAATGCATAGCCGCTTTTTGGAGAGCTTAATAATTCATCTACAGAAGCAGTTTCGCCTTTGCCGAAATTTATTCTTATTGAATTCCTTAAAATATTTGACGCATTGCACTGCTCCAAGCCTTTCGACATTCCCTTGACTATATCGCCTGTTATTTGCTTTTCCTGAATTTGAGGCTGGCATAAAATGCAATCCATAAATAAAAATGGGCTTATAGCCCCTAAAGTTGCTAAATCATTTGCTGACATAGCAACACAATCAATTCCAATAGTATCATATTTCTCCATAACTCCTGCTATAATGATTTTTGTGCCTACACTGTCGATGGCGCTTGCAATATAATGCTTGGGAAATACTTTATTATTCTCGAATAATTCGGCGAACATGCCTTTTGATTGCGGCAGCATATCTTTTTTTAGAGAATTAGGAATTGCTTTTGTGATAGCATCAACGGCTTTTGATTCTGACTTTTGATAGCTTGGATTCATAATAAAAGAATAATCAAAGGTGTTTATAAAGGTTTTTGGCTGCTTTGATGGGGACACTGATGATTTCTATAAATTACTAGTAATCTGGCAGGATAACCTAACAATTGTAAAGAATTGTGGTATAACCGTATGGTGTGGCATAAATTTAAATCAATTTATAAATTAGCCAATGTTACCGCTTCCTATGAAACAACCAGTTATACCTTTGTATGGAACTAGTCTAGCCAAATCCGACATTGCTGCCAGCTCGTCCAAAGTTATAGGTGTGTTTGACATAAGTCGTGGAAACGAAATACGGCTTAAAAATTTATCTAAATTTTATTATATCCTCCCTTATGCTTCCAATACTCCCAAACCATCGGCATAAAAGACAAGATAATTATAATTATTATAACCAATGAAAAATTATCCTTTACCCATTGAATATTGCCGAAGAAATATCCTCCAAAAACAAACAAAGCAACCCATAAAATCCCGCCAAATACATTGTAAAACAGGAATTTCAGATAAGTCATTCTTCCTACTCCAGCAACAAAAGGCGCAAAAGTCCTTACTATCGGCACAAATCTTGCCAGAACAATTGTTTTTGCGCCATATTTCTCATAGAATTTGTGGGTCTTGTCAAGATATTCTTTCTTGAAAATTTTAGGATATCTTTGAAATGCCTTTGAGCCAAGAAATTTTCCGATTGAGTAATTTATTGTGTCGCCTAAAATTGCGGCAATTAATAAAGCTATAAAGAGTGCAAAAACATTTAACGAGCCAATTGCTGCAAAAGTTCCTGCTGCGAATAGTAAAGAATCTCCTGGAAGAAATGGTGTTACAACCAAGCCAGTTTCTGCAAAGATAATCAAAAATAAAATTAAATAAGTCCAGATTCCAAATTGCTGTATTATCAAGCTTAGGTATTTATCAAGATGTAAAATAAAATCAGCAAAATTATTTATAAATCCCATTCTTAACTAAATTCCCATTGAGCTGTACCCTGCATCAACATAAATTACCTGCCCTGTTATTGCCTTTGACAAATCGCTGCACAAGAACAATGCACAATCAGCAACCTCGTCAGCTGTAATGTTTCTTCTTAATGGCGCTTTTGCGACATAATTAAGCAACATGTCTGCAAAGTTTGCAATTCCGGAAGCAGCCAAGGTAGCTATAGGCCCTGCAGATATTGCGTTAACCCTTATCTTCTGCTCGCCTAAGTCATTAGCAAGGTACCTGACGCTTGATTCCAAGGCAGCTTTCGCAACACCCATTATATTGTAGCCTGGAACGGCTTTTTCGCTTCCAAGATAAGTCATTGCTATAATTGAGCCGCCATTTTTCATCATTGGGGTTGTTCTTCTCGCCAATTCAGTTAATGAATAAGCGCTGACTTCATGAGCCACTTGATAGCCTCTCCTGTCCACATTCATAAATTTTCCCTTTAAATGCTCTCTTTTGGCAAATGCAATGCTGTGTATTAAAAAATCAACTTCTCCAAATTCTTCCTGAACCTTTTTAAAGAACGAGTCAAGCAGGGCATCATCAACCACATCGCATTTTGCATAAATAGGGTTATTTAATTCTTTCATTAATGGTAAAGACCATTGTTCTGTTCTTTCCTGGTAAGAAGCTGCAATCCTGCATCCGGCATCATTTAATCTCTTTGCAATATGCCATGCAATGCTCTTGTCATTTGCAATTCCAAAAACTATTGCCTTCTTTCCCTTCAAGTCGATTGTAATACCCATATTATGTGACCTCCAAAATATTGGTTTTTTAAGATAACGACGAAGAAATAATCTTGATTTATAAAGCTTACTAAGAAGCCAGAAATTGAATGGAAGTTTGGGCATTATTAAGAAAAAAATAAGAACTATTTTTAAACTTTTATAATCAGTTTCTTAGATAGATATTTTTCAGTATGCTGGTACAATAGAGTGTCGTAAAATTTAATCAATTCCTTTACTGCAGGATTTTCTTCATTCAGCTTAAACAATTTTGCTCTTCCAATTTCTCTTGTAGATTTTACCATTCCACTTTTCAGTAACTTGTCCCATATTCTGTGCAAAGTTGTCCATCCTATGTTTGAGTTTTCTGCAATATCTGATAAAGAATAATCCAATCCTCTGCCTTCTATCAAAAAATCCAAGACTCTTATTACAGGAGTGTCTCCTAATGTTTCTCTGAAGATTGTTGTTTCTTCCATAATTTAATATATTCTGAGTATCTTATATTTAAATGTTTCAATAGGCTTGAAAAAATTTATTATTTGCTAAATCAAATTCTGCAAAAGATGCAATAATTTCTTCAGGTTCAAGGTAACAGAAAGGCAGAAGAATTCAAGAATATGTGGAAGATGCAGGTTAGACTATCATAAAGTTATTATTTAAACGATTCGGTATTGGCCTTCCGGTGTTTTCAGAAATGCCTTTAGGCCATCTATGTATAGTATTATTCTCACATGGCTAGTGATTATTAACTACCGAACAATAGAAACCTTTTTAATGGAGTAAATTTTACCACCTTGGCTTATGAAAGGACAACAGAGGGAACTAACTGGGGTACTGAGAGAGATGTATTCTGGTGTGATGAGGCAGGCAAGTACACTTCTTGCTGCCCCGCAAATTACGCCTTCTGAGTTCACAGCATTTAATGCACAATATACTTCTATACTTGAAGAAGTACTCCAAAGGGACTCGCAATTATATTGGCGGTTGCGCCAAGAATCTGACAATACTATTACTAGATTAAGAATTAAGGCACGTGCTAATGCTGTGGAAGTAGCCTACGGACTAACCGCATTGCTAACTAGCCTAAATTCTCATTTTGAAATGCATTCTTTCCAAAGCCACGGGGGTGAGACTTTACCGACACGCAAAACACCGCCAATGCTGCATGGGCAAAGTGTGGAAGATAAAGTTGTTGATGTGGATGCTGTTGCTTCTAGATACGGTCTTGAAAGGTCATTAGCAGAAAAAGTTGCGCCTCTAATTGGTTCTTATGTAACTGCTAAGCAAGCGAGCTCTATCGCAGGCTATACTAAACCTACATTTTACAATAGAATAAGAGGTAAAGAAGTAAAATCAGACGGAAAAGGTGGCTATTTGTTGGATGACACAGCTATTCGAGTAGTATTTGGAGGTATAGCTCAAACTGCTGCAGCACCTAGTCAGTCGCCAAGCAAGAAAGGCACATATATGAGCGCCGAAGATATAAAGCAAAGATTTGGTTATGGAAACGTTGTTTCTGTATATAAAAAATTAAAGAACCATCAGAGAGCATTTGAGCAGAAAAAAGAAGGTAGAACAACTTTGTATCTTGTTACACCTGCAAATTCTAAGTATTTGGAAAGGCGGCAACACAGCAGAAAAGGCGCTGAACATAGCCCAAGAGCAAATCCAGCATCTGACGGAAATGCGCAGGATAACGCCGATGCACTAGACTTCGACGAAATGTTAAATGTTGTCAGAGGCAAATTTGGAAGGGAAGCAGAAGAAAAATTAAGCGGAATTTTGGCAGTGCATGGCAGAGAATTACAAACCGGCCATAATCAATTCTCCCGAAGAATATTGGAAGAATTGTTGGCAAATCAAGA
>CAYIKX010000012.1:5894-15294 GCA_964364025.1 uncultured Methanosarcinales archaeon | reverse complement strand
AAAAAGAGGTTATAAGGGTAATAAGCCACTTGGATGCAGATGGCATAAGCGCATGTTCTATCCTGATAAAGCTTTTAAACAACGACAATAGGAAATATTCTGTCTCTATAGTGCAGCAGCTGAATAAAGATGTTTTAAGCCAGCTTGCTTCAGAGCCGTATAATTGCTTTATTTTCACTGATATTGGCTCTGGCGTGGTAAGGGATATAAAAGAGCTGCTTAAAGGCAGGAAAGTTTTCATCCTTGACCACCATAGCATTGCAGAAAACGATTTTGAAGGGATTATATTTGTAAATCCCCATATTCATGGCATAGATGGAGGAAAAGAAATTTCAGGAGCTGGTGTTGTTTTCAGGTTTGCATGCGCAGTTGACAGCAGCATGGAGGAGATGGCGCATATCGCAATAGTAGGAGCGATAGGCGATTTGCAGGAGCAAAATGGGTTTTTGCGGTTAAACCAGGAAATTTTAAATATTGCCATTAAAAAGAACAAAATCAATGTAGCCAAAGGGCTTAGGATTTTTGGCTCGCAGACAAAGCCATTGCATAAAGCGCTTGAATACTGCACTGATCCATACATACCGGGAGTTTCTGGCTCTGAGTCAGGAGCGATACAATTTCTTTACCAGATTGGTATAGACCCGAAAAACGGCAATAGCTGGAAGAAAATAGTGCATCTAGAGCAAGAGGACATGAAAAAGCTTGTCACAGGCATAATAATGAAGCGGCTCAATGAAGCCAATCCAGATGATGTTTTGGGAAATGTATATATCCTGCCTCATGAAGATGAGGAAAGCCCTACAAGAGATGCAAAAGAATTTGCAACTTTGCTTAATGCATGCGGCAGGCTTGGAAGGGCTTCATATGGCATAGGGGCATGCTTAGGCGACAAAAAGATAAAGCAGCAGGCGATAAGAAGCCTTGGGGATTACAAAAAGGAAATTGTGAATGCGTTGAACTGGTACAATGAAAACAAGTTTGGCGATGATGTGTTTTGGGGGAATGGTTTTGTTATTATAAATGCAAAAGAAAATGTGATGTCTACAATGATTGGCACTTTGGCTTCTATACTATCAAAGTCAAATGTCATGACCAACAACCTATTCATCTTGTCAATGGCGCAAGCTCTTGATGGGAATACAAAGATTTCTTTGAGAACCACAAACAACATAAATGGCAATCTTGATTTGAAAAGCATTATTGAAGAGGTTATTAACGGAATTGGCAACTCTGAATCAGGAGGGCATCAAAATGCAGCTGGAGCTGTGATTCCAACTGATAAAGAGAATTCATTTATACAGACTGCAAAAGAAGTTCTTGGAAAATACGCTGCGGTGGAGAAGATTGGGTGAAAAACAATAAGTCAAAAGCTACAGAATTAAATTTCATTTCTTTAAGAAAATTCCACCACAACAGGCGGTTCGACGCCCAGCCCTCCTCCTTTCAGAACTAAAACAAGAAGTCGTCGGTACTGGGCTACTCGCCAAAAATTTCTGCGGATTTTGATGTCTAATGGCTTACTCCTTGAAATTTTTGTCTCGCCGAACGCCAGTGGTGGAATTTTGAGATTGACTACTATTTGATAGTAAAGTTTAAATAGTAGTTCTAATTTCCAATTATACAAAAAAATAATTAATCTTGGGTTAAAAATGCCAACTGCAGCAGAATTAAATTTAAAACCAGAAGATGTCGTATTTCTTGCAAATTTAGAAATGCGTGATTTACCCAGTGGCAGATTTTACGGTAAAGCGGATATGACTCATGGAACAAAAGCAAAGGTAATTAAAATTGTTCCGAATTGGGGCACTCTTCTTGAGAAATTATCCCCCCCAGATCATATTCAAGCTGGAACAGTAGATAACCTATCTGATATTGATATTGGAGCACAATTTAGTGTTGGTGATACCTATAGTGCTTTTTTTATAAAACCCGAAGAGTATATACCTTAATTATTTTTTCTTTAGGGTTATGATTCTTCTATTTTAATTCCAAGACTTCGCATAATTCTGGTGAACTATACAAACTTTTATGCTAAAAGTACGCTTTGGAATTAAGGTTTCAAAATGTCTAAGCTCACGAATTTCATTCGTTCGCTTGGTGGGACATAAAGCCCACTCGTATAATGTCCGCTTGGGCATTGAAACTCTGAACCCGAACCGAAACATTTTTATACTAGTATGAATTTCCTACTTGTATGACTGAATTAGTAACAGTTGGAGAAAAAGGGCAGATTGTAATACCTAAGAAAATAAGAGACTATCTTAAAATAGAAAAAGGTACAAAGTTGCTAATAAGCGAAGACGTAGATAAGATAACAATTAAGCCTGTAAAGTTAGACGAGAAGCACATTCTTATGCTGCTAAGTGAAACTTCATTGAAGAAAACGTGGGACAATCCCTATGATGAGCGGTGGGATGAAGTACTCTAAAGGCGACATTGTTGTCATTAATTTTCCTTTTTCTGATTTAATAAATGCAAAAAAGCGTCCGATGGTTGTGTTGGCAGAAAAAGGAGAAGATATTGTTGGATGTTCTATAACTAGCAATCCACATAGCGAAGGAATTCCAATCGAGGATTTTGAAGAAGGAAGCTTGCCTCTAAAAAGCAAAATTAAATATCGGCAAATAAGTACTTTTTTGAAAAGTCTTGCAATTAAAAAAGTTGCAAAAATATCCAAAAGCACTCACAAAGAATTGCTAAGAAAAATAAATGATTTGTTTCAGGTATAATTTTTATTTATAATACCGCCCTTATCCCGTCAATCTTATCAGCGACTTCCTGGCCCATTTTTGTAAGCGTAAGAAGCTTCAATCTTCCCTGTTTTTCAAAATTAATCAAGCCAGCTTTCTGCATCTCCTGCAGAATCTTTACAACATGAGAATAAGTGCAATCAACTTGTTTTGCGATTGAAGAAGCATAAATCTCGCCTTTGGCATTTTTCAGCTCAACGAGCATCATGGCTGGCTTTTCCCTAAAAAACACGTTGAATATTTCTTTATTATTCATCAATACAGCCCCCAAATATCTTCTTTAGAATATATTTTACATTATACAGGTAGTATTTAAAGATTTCTATTTTGGATTTATTTTATTTTTGAAAATTGATTTTATTATTTTAGGAAAATCTATTTGCGCTGTATTTAGCTGCAAGATTTGTCACAGAACTTAATTGTTTTTGTAGGTCTAAGCCGCTTTCGCTTCCGTACGATACCAATATCTTATCTAAATCGCTTATAACATGATTATCAAACTCATTATTTGGCTGGCCATTGACATAAAATTTAAGTTTTTTATTTCCATCATTGCAATAACTACCATCTTCAAAAATCATGCAGTTATTATTAAAATCCATCCCCAGTGACTTGAACAGATGCCCGACTGTCAATCCAGTTGCATGAATATGTATAACATCTCCAATGCCTTCTTCAAAATGAATAAAGCTTGTTGTGAGCTGGTATTTCCGCTGAGAAAAATCAATTGATTTACCGTTAATATAAACTTTGACATCGGCATGCTGATGGGTTGATTTCAGAGGTCCTATATCACTCAAAAAATGCAGCTGATTATTTTCTTTCGCAAAGGCGTTTAATTGATTTACCAAACTTCCTTTTGAAATCCACTGCCATAAGAATAAGACTGCTAAAATTAAAACCAAAGCATAGAAAATAATGTCTTTTTTTTTCATACTACTTCATCTTGGCTTTGTTGCTGAGGCTTAACAACTTCATTTGCAGTTAAATCTTTGTAGGCTCCAACAACTGAGAGCATTCTGAAAACGTATGAGCCGTCATTTTCAACAGAAAAGAATTGTTTCAGCGCGGGACTTGAAGGATAAGCCTGCACTTCTTCAGATAAAATTATTGTAGGAACCTGGGTTATGTTGTAAGCAGCTATAATTTCTTTTCCTTTTGCATCATCAACATCGAATGTTTTTTCTTTATCTATTTTTATTGCAAATGAATTTGCAAGTATTTGGTTATGCAGGCTTACATTATAGCATTCCGAGCAGCTTTTATCTGTTAAATAAACAATATTTACAAGCCCTCTTAGCTTGCCTGTTGTCAAGTTGATGAATGGCAAATTTGGATATTGAATGCCACCTCTGAAAACATAATATCCATCACCTTCTCTAGTGCCGATTTGAGACCATGCTTGTTTTATCAATTCATAGAATCCTGCATCTTTAGATAATACTATTGTCGGTACAAAACCAATTCTATATTTTTTTATTAATTCTTTGCCTTCGTCACTGCTTGGCTCAATTAATTTTTCTTCAACAATCTTGACTCCCGCAGCCTTAATCTGGTTTATCAAAATGGTTAAGTCATTGCATTTATCGCATGACAAGTCTTTCAAATAATACAAAGTGACTCTTCCCTCTATTTTTCCAGTTACAGCATTTGTATAAGGTGGCTCAAGCCTTGTCAGCAATAAAGCATTTTCTTTCTTTTCCAAGCCTTGGATATTAATTTTTTCTATCTCGCCTGTTATAGTAACTGTTGGTATTTTTTCAATTTTGTACCTGCTGATTATGTCTTTGCCTTCGCTTGAATCAAACTCGAACATTATTTCTTTTGTTATGTTTATGTTTCCACTTTTCACCTGGTTCACAATTTTTGAAATGTCAAAACAATCATTGCATCTAGAATTCTTAATGATGGTAAGCTCAATTTTTGCAGGCTTAGCTTTTTCCTTTATTGCTTCTGTGCTTTTTTTCAACTCTTGGTTTAGGTTGTATGTTAAAACGATATTCACGATTATAATAATGCCGAGCAAAATAGTTATTAGAATAAAAATATTTTCCAGATTTTTGAAAATAATCTTTTTGCCTCTTTTTTCCGGGTCCATCCAAAACCTCATATCTTACAACCAGTTAATGCTGCCAGCTTGTCGAATGACTGGACATTCTCGTGCCATGCTCCATTTATGATCCATGTTGGGGTTTTTTTAATTCCGGGCAAATCCTGAAATTCATGATAGTTTATGTATTTGAAGGATTTTCCAAACATTGCTCTTTGCCCTTGAGTATATTTGCACCAGTCCATTGCGCCGTACATGACAGCGCCTTTTTCATTTAGGCATTTTGCAAAATTGTCGTATAGGCCTGGCTTATTTATGGAATATATGGAATAAGCAGCAGTTGCCAAAATGACAACTCCAATAATAGATGCAATGATGTAATACTTTGATTTGACTCCTTTGCCTTGCTGCCCTAGTATCTGTTTTTGCTGCTCTAGCCTTTGCTCATATTCTTTTTGAGATTCCTGGCTTTCCTGTCTTAGCTTCTCCAATCTAAGCCTGCGCTTTTCTCTTTTTGTAAGTTCCATCTTTATCTTACAATTGAGAATTTACTGTGTCTAGAGACCTTATCGGCGTGTCTTCATAAGCTGCGCTTGGAGCAACTCCACAACCACCACCAACATATTGGCCTTGTTGCGGCTGACCTTGCTGCGGCTGGTTATATGCTGCATATCCGCTACCTTGGCTGGATGTACATCCAATTAAAAAAACACTAACCAATAATACTGCCACTAAAGCTGTTTTTACATTCATTTTACACCACCCATTAAAATTAACATCCACCGACCATTGACGGCAAGTCTTGTATATTTGATGGAAGATTCCCGCCACTTCCACCACTTGGACTGCCTGTTCCAACACTAACCTTGCCTGTTGCTATGCTTGTCTTCAAACTGCTTAATTGTATTGCTTGCACTGCTGTAAGCAGCACCAAGACAACAAGCACAATCACAATTATAACATTCCTGTTCATTTTTGCTTCCTCCTTAGATTTGTTTATCGTTTTATAAAGATTTGTATTTTTTATTTTAATTATTTTTTTATTTATTGGTTTTTAGTTAATATATTATTATTAATTATTTTTAACATCCGCCTACCATTGATGGAAGCTCATTTATGCTTGCTGTTGTGTCTCCTGAGCTTTGCTGGTTTCCGCTTGAAGCCACTGCAGCTTTCATTTCCTTCAATTTTCCCTCATCAACATCAAGAAGCAATGCCGCAATATCGGGAGTGTATTGGCCTGTTTGTGTTTCCTGCACATATCTTTGTATCATCTGTTTTGGAAAGAATAATCCTTTCCATTTCATCAATTCCTTTTTTATTTCATCATCACTTAATTGAGGATAATTTTTGACTAGATAAGCAGTTAAGCCTCTTATAGCCCATGAATGCTTGCAGCCGCAAGTTGGCCTGCCGTCTTTTGTTACAGCTGTTTTTACTCCGCAGCAGAACTCGCATGTTATTGTTGGAGTTGTATCAATTCTTATGTATCTTTCTTTTTCTTCTGGCGTAAGCTGAACTTTATTCCTTCCATAAGAAGGGTCAAGCTGCGCAATTATCTCTAAGCTTCTTATAGGATCATCGAATGACACACCTAAAGCTTCGCCATAAAAGGGTATGCCTCTTGGTATTACAATAGCCATAGCATCTTGGACTGGATCGCCTGTCAAAGCAAGAGATGTCTTTGTTGAAGTAGATTTTAAAGTTAAACCGCTATTAAAGCCAGCTAATGCAGATGCCTGTGAAATCTGAATCTGATTGAATACAATAAGAATTGCAATAAAAGCAACTATCCCATAACTTAATTTCTCCATAAAAGTCCATGGAATAGAAACACTTTCCGTTTTAGCATGCTTATGATGCGCTATATGCTCATGATGCGCTTCTTTAGGCTCTTTCTCCACAAACATCCAAGCAACTAATCCAGCTAAAGCCAAAATCAAGGCAATTGACACATAAACCCAATAACTTTGCGAAATCTTAAAGAATTGGTATTGATTGAATATCAATATAGCACTAACTAATATTATTAAAAAGATAGTTACTTTGTCCAGCAATTCAGACTCTTTGTCCATCTTACCTTATGTTTTGGCTTTTTGTATATATATCTTACTTTAAAAACAATATTAGATTCAAGGCTTATTTTGTTGAAAAAAGGCTTCAAATTGTTTATTTTCGTTCATAAAGGGTTATTTAGCTTTGTTTTTTATTTACAAAAGGTTTTTATAGGAGTTAGTATTGGATTTATACTATGGAAAAGTCTTTACTAAGCAAATTATCGAAAGAACTGGAAATTCCTGAGAAGAAAATACTAGATGAGAGTTTAAATGTTTTCCTTGATGCAGAGCTAAGAAATGCGTCTGCTGAGATTTTAAAAATCAAGAAACAGTTTAATGTGTCCAATCCAAAAGAACTTAAAAATAAAATCGAGAAAGGCAAAATCGAAGAGCATCCTGCTTGGGAACAGCTCATTTTCTGGGAAAATTTAAACAAAAGAATAAAGGTGGTCAATGATTGGATGCAGAAATTACATATCTCAGGCTAAAGAATATTGCACTACAGGAATTTCCAGATATTGTCGCTTCTGCTTCTATTACAAGAGGACCTTTAAACGTTGCTAAAAGCCTGAGATTATTTTTTACCGACAATTCGTTTCTTGAAATATGGATAAGCGGCAATAAATATTCTTATCATTGGCAGAGAACAGACGGAAAGATTTACAGGCATGACAATGCACCACATAAGAAACATGAGAAGATAAAGACTTTTCCTAAACACTCTCACTATAATTCTGAAGACAATGTGAAAGAAAGCAATATCGCTGATAATCCAGAAATTGCAATAAGAGATTTACTAAACTTTGTTAGAAAAAATCTGTAATTTTTGCCAAATGTTTGTATAATCTCTCAGATTATGCGAAGCTGAGAAGAGAAACCCCCTTTTTGAGAGTAAAGTCGTTTGGGCATTAGACGAACTTTAAAATATTCTATTAGTTGATGGTGTTATTCACTCTTTAGCTGTTGAATGGCGGCTGTTAATCTTCGGCTAATTTTTAACAGAAAACTATTTATAATATGTGGTTTGTTAATATATAAAATGAGAGTATTGTTTGTCCCATATAACGAGAATCAAAAATGTTGTAGTAACCATAAAATAAAAAATGGTTCAATAGATAAACCTATAAGAATTTCTAATAAAGGGTATTTGATATTCGAAAGCAAAGCTATATGCAAGAAAGATGCAAACTTCCCTAAAAAAATATTAATAAGAGTTTCTAAAAAAGGAGATTTTTATAAAATCGTAGGGCGAATACCCACTGATTTATCTGTGGGATGAAGCCCGTCGCCTCATTATCGTGTTTGTGCAAGAGGTGAAATCATTAAAAATATTTATTCAAAATGCTTTCGTCTAATTGTATACATAAGTTTAACGAAATTAAATATAAGTTCCTAAACCTAAAAATGACATCGCTACAACCAATAAAATAATATCTAAAAGCGTAGATTGATGAAACCATAAGGTAACATACCATTTATTAGAGCTAAGTAAAGCTATATTTGACTCAACAATCCATAAACCAATTGCCTCAAAGATGACTAAAATTCCAAACATTATCATAGATAAAAAGATGAAAAAATTTCCTTTTAGTTGTGTTAAAATGGATATAGATGCTCCCATACCTACAAGACCAAAATTTATCCAATGAAATTTCCTTGATTCTAGAATCTTGTTGAAATCATCATGTTCCATAGTAAATATAAAAATAACTTACTTTATAAATATTTTTAAATTCGATTTGTTCTTAAAAAAGAAAATAATTGTATAAATGAATTTTAAAACACTAATTATAATTTTAACAATAGGGTTATTTCTAATCAGTTTTGTTAAGGTAGTTGAATCACAGGTAACTTACACAAAAGAAGAGTGTAATTCCAAATGTAAGGACGAATGTGGAAGAACTGCCAACTGTAAACAAAGCGAAGGTCATGTTATTAATGGAGTTTGTAATTGTAATCTTTCAACTTTGAATATTCCAACATATAATTCACTAGTTCTAATTATTATAGGTTCAATTTTTCTTTTAATAGTTATCAATTGGGATAAAATATCAAAAATGTTTCAATCTGTAAGTAATGTTAAACAATCTCATCAAAAATCCGACACTTCAAATAAAACTAAGATAGTTATTATTATAATACTTCTAATAGTTTTTATCATGATGTTTGTTTATCCCTACTTTAAGCCTAAACTAACCTTTGAGCCTGAATTAACCACTTTCCTAATAGAAGATTCTTGTGATGTTGAAACACTCCCTTTTTCTGGTAAAGTACTTGAGTATCATAATTATTATACTGATACTAATTGTAGAAATAAGTGTGGTTTAAATTGTCAAGCTATTAGTAAGAAATACTCAGGACACACATTCATAAAAGGAAAACCCTTAGAATATGTTGATATAGATGGTAGAAAATATCCAAGCTTGTGTTACCTCAACCAATGTACTTGTACTTGTGCTGAGACTTAAAGAATTAACATTTTTTATTAATAATTAACCATTTTTACCAGCCGGCACCTAACAGTCAATTCTTAACAGCCGATA
>CAYIKX010000012.1:0-5884 GCA_964364025.1 uncultured Methanosarcinales archaeon | reverse complement strand
GGGTGGCGGGGGATTGGACGGTAGATGTTTGCGAGCATGCGAGCAAACTCGCATGCAACTGGCTGGATTGAATTTTTAGTTAATGCGTTAATGTAAAATCCACAAACACGTGCTCATTCTTTCTTATTCCTTTTATACAAAAAGTAACCAACCAACAAAACAAACAAGATAAACAATGCCAAGCCTATAAAGCTTATGTAGGGTATTTCAAACAATCTGTCCTCAAAAATATAGGCGTAAACGGATGTTCTTAAAGGATCCAAGGTGTTGATTATATTTGTGCCATTAAAAACAATAAAGATGGTTCCTGAAGCAATAAGCAAAATCCCTGCAATCACTTTTGTTGTGTGTATCTGAAACTGCTTGCCAAGCAGTTTTATTTCAAATCCCTTTCCTTTGAGCCATGCTTTTTGCGTCAGGTTGAATTTATCGAATAACATAGAAATCAAAAATAATGGGACAAACAATCCAAGCGAGTAAAAAAATAATAAAGCTCCTGCATAGAAATAATTCTGGAAAGTTGAGGCAATCAGCAAAATTCCCGCTAGAATAGGGCCTAGACATGCGCTCCAGCCAAGCCCGAAGAGAATTCCAAAAGCGAATATGCCAAATATGTCATGTCCTGTTTTCTTATCAATTTGAATGAAATTAAAGCCTTTTCCTAAAATTGTCATAATGCCAAAGATTATCAGAAAAATTCCGGCAATCATGACCAGCAATTTGGTGTCTGCAACTTGAATTGATGTAAGCGTCTGGCCTATTGCTGACGCAAAAATCCCCAATATAATGAATATCAATGAGAAGCCTGCAAAAAATACCAAAGTCATTTTTGTTATTTCTTGCCTTTCCTTGAAAGTGTAAGCAAAGAATGCCGGCAGAATTGCAAGAGTGCAAGGCAATAAAACGCTTATCATGCCGCCTATAAAAGCAACAAAAAATGAAAGGTTTTGCAGATAGAATACTGCCTGCTGCTGGTTGTAAGCGCCGATTTTTTGCAAGCCCGACTGCGCAAAAGATATGGGAATTATCAATAAAAGTGTTATTAATAGGATGTTTAATTTTTTCATTTTTGCATTATTCCCTCACAATATACTTTCCCTTCATTCCAACATGGCCAGGGCCGCAATAAATAGTGCAAACCATGTCCCACATGCCTGCTTCGTCTGCTGCAACTTCCAAAATTGTCTTGTCTCCTTTTCTTATTGTCTTGTCAGGATCCCATCCAGGGATTACTATTCCTTCTAACTCAAAGCCATGAGGCACGTCTATGGTTTCAATGATAAAGCGGATTTTTTCTCCTTTTTTAACGACAATAGTATCTGGCTCCCACCTATATTGAATTGATTTTAGTTCTATCTCCCTTACATCATTGACTATTTTTCCGCTTAAAGGCAAATTGTCAAATTTCTTTTTGTGATATTCAATGATTTTTTTTGCTTTTATTGTATCTTCATCTTCTTTTTGAGTACATGCACTAACAAAAAAAATCAATATAAGCAATATTGTAAATATTTTTCTCATTTTGGATTGTAGATTTGCTTTATTAAATCTGTTTCAACAACCTGAATTTCATTTCTAACTTCATAATCTTTTGGCACTTCTCCAGGCACTGTGCCTGTAAATGAAATGCTGCCGTCTTTTACATTTACTCCAACAAAAAATGGATAAAATTGGCCTTGCAGTTTATCTACCCAAACAGGTTCATTAATGTAGATTATCAGATACGGCTTAAAATCTTTGACAGAGGGAGCATTAAAGCTCAGCTCAGCAACTTTTCTTGCAATATTTTTGCTAATTGCAGGCAATGTTTCTATGCTCTCTTTTGGGTAATCAAAAATTGAAAGGCGCCAAGCTATGATATTGCTATTAACAGCGTCTACATTAATCATCAAATTTTCATCAATAACTAAAATGTCATTTACATACCTGAACCATTTGTAAAAATAGGTATTGTCAACTTCAGAAACTTCTGGGTCGTACCTAAGCTCTGATTTTATTTTAGTGGGTAATTTTTCAAAGAATTTGTTAGCAATATCTAAGCCCTGCTCTTTTGTCAGTTTTTTTGTGACAGTCTTATGCTTTAGATTTTCATTTCTTATGCCCTGAACTTCATATCCTAAAGGATTTATCTCAACGTAATTTCTTTGCTCTGGCTCAAAGTGCACTATTATGAGTCCTTTGTCAAAGTCAAAGGCGATTGGCTCTTTTTTTGTATTGAGAAATTTTTGAGCTGCACTTATAACATTTGATTTAAGCTCTTTATCAAAATCCAAGCTGATGTCAAATAAATACAAAGAATGGGCATTAACTACGATAATAGATAAAACCAGCAAAAAAATAAAAAATAAAAAGATAAATAATTTGGTTTTTATGTTCTTGATATTTTTCATGATTTTAATTTTTTGATTTTAGCTAAATTAAATGAAAAATTACTTTACAACAATCTTTCCTTTCATACCGCTGTGCCCGGAGCCGCAGAACACAGAGCAAAATGCTGTAAAAGTGCCCTGCTTGTCTGCTGTGAACTCTATTGTTTTTGGTTTTCCAGGATCAAGCCGTTCATTGATGCTATATTCTGGCACTGAGAAGCCATGCGGCACGTCCACACTTGTTATTATTATGCGAACTTTATCGCCTTTGTTTACTTCTATTGTGCTTGGCTCAAAAGAAAACTGCTTTGCTGTAATTTTGAATTCTTTGACTGCGCCTATCGTGTTAACTACTTTTTCCTTTACGTTGCTTCCATCTTCAGGCACTGGCATTCCTTTCACAATTTGCTCTTCTGGCTGTTGCTGCACAGGCGTTCCCTGTCCAATTAAGTCTTCTGGACTTTCAACTTTTTGCTGGGCACAAGCACTGGTTAAAAATATGCTCAACACTAACAACAATAGTATTTTCTTCATCTAAACCGCCTCCAAGATTAGATTTTATATATAATTTAGCATAAAAACTTTAGGCTTATTAATCTTTGTTTTTCAGAAAACGGCTTAAAACTGCTTATTTTCGTTCATAGAGGCTTATTTTTCTTTTTATTTTATTTATATAATAGAATTCTAAATCAATACACCCCAACGAGCCATCTCAAGAAAAATCCTATGTAATATGCTATTACAGCAGCTGCGCCTCCTACAAAAACAGTCTCGGCAACTGATTTCCATAAGTCTTTTTTGGTAACATACCTTTTTATCACTCCAATAACAATCAAAGCAAATAAAGTCATAACAACTGCTATTTTGAATGTCTGCTGCTGGAAGAAAGGAAAGAAATAAGACAAAACATAAGCCAATAGGGGTATTATTCCAATTATTATGAAGCCCAAATAGGTGCTTGCTGCTGTCTTCCAGGGGCTTTTCGGGCTGTCCAGCAAGCCAAGCTCATCAGCCATCATAGTGTCAATCCATCTCTTTTTATCGGAAGTTATTGTTTTAACAGCCCTTTCCAAATCTTTTCCTTTGAATCCTTTTTTCCTAAATATTTCCCTTATTTCCTCTTTCTCTCCTTCAGGCACATTTTCTATCTCCCATTCTTCCCTTTTTCTTTCTTTTTCCACAAAATCCCTCTGGGTTCTTTCGCTCAGGAAGTTTCCAGAAGCCATTGAAAAGCCGTCTGCCAGCAGATTGGCAAAACCAAGAATTAGGACAATGCCTGGCGACAAAGCAGCTCCTGCTGCACCTGCGACAACAGCAAATGTCGTTACAGCGCCGTCTATTGCGCCATAGACAAATTCTCCCAAATACTGCCCAGCACTTTCATGGGCTTTGCTATCATGAATCTGGCTTTTAATTAACTCTGCTGTATGCGCTTTTTTTGCCAGCGACAGGTCTTTTTTTTCAAAAGCGCGCTGGGCTTTTGCTATTCTTGAAGGCATTTTTCAAGATAATCAGCAAAACTCGCATACGTTTTTCTTTTTGCCTGCTTTCATTGTCTTTTTCTTCGCGCTTTTCTTTGCTTTCTTTTTTGCCATTTTTACAACCTCCAATTTTATTAGGATATATCCCTATGGGTTTCGTATAAAAATGCAGCATCCTCATTGTATTTTTTCAATTCCTTTGTTAAAAATCTAAAAATTTCGCTTGATGCGACAATTTTCTTTGCTTTTAGCCATTTTGCCGCTTCTGCGCAGACTTTGCTGCATATTTCTTCCGCTTCCTTTTCGCTGAGATGCGCATTCCTGCAGGCAAAAAAGCAAGAGCCGTATACTTTTCTCTCGTCATAAAGCTCTGTATGCCCTTTTCTCTTTACTATCTTCAGCTCTGTCTTTTCTTTGTATTTTTTTATTATTGTTTTCATTTTCATCATTAATCAAGTTAATTTAAATTTATTGCTCCATTAGCAATCAAAATAAGCAGCCAGCCTAAAAGTATTAAAATAATTCCTGTTGCAAGTCTCATATAGGTTCTGTTGTTTTGCTTCCATCTCTTTAAGCTCTGTATCTTAAGGCCAGAATAAACCATAAGCAAAATGACAACTAATGGCATTACAAATATGATATTATACAAAATGAGAAGTAAAAATGCCGCAAAATTAAAGTTTTGCGACAAGAAAGCCAAGATTGCCAGGTAAGGGCCGCCTGTGCAAGGCAGCTCAACACCAGCAACAAAAGCGCCTAAAAGCACCATAGCAGGCAATGTCATCTTTTTTGCCATTTCGTGAATTTGCTTTGCTTTTTCAGGCGGAATTGACAATGTAATGCCTCTGCCATACCAGAAGAAATCTTTGATTTCAATCAGCCCGGCTGCGGCTATTAATGAGCCGACTGCAATTGAGATGTACTCACTAACTTTTATTGGAATTGAGCTTAGGAAATAAAGAATGCCCAGTCCAGCCAATAAATAGGTCAGGAAAACAAAAAAGACATAGATTAAGCCAAAAAAAAGCAATTCCTTTTTTGACTTGTAAACCACCATAATTGAAACAAGAAGTATCAAAACCCCTATAGCACATGGGTTAATAGAATCAACCAATGCCGTTACAACTACAGTTCCCAATGTCGGCAGATTAGCCAGTGTCATTTTAATTTAATATTTGGATTGATTTCTTCAATTTGTTTTTCTGTAAACACAAATTTTATCCTGTCTCCAGGAGGCACTTTCTCATAAGGCGAGATAATATAAGCAGACGGATTGGCTGTTAAGTTTCCATTGACAAAAACATAAAGCTTAGCGGGCTTTTCATTACATTTATCGCCTTCATGAACAAATACTAAGCCTTCATCTGTTGGAACTCTTATTCCATCGCTGGAGATAGAGCCTCCAATTGCGTAAAAGAATGCTCCCAAGCTGGCTTGTTTTTTGTCCAATAAAACACCTTCAACATGTATCCTGTTATCGCTGTGGGCGTGCATTAAATCAACTCCCTGTGTATTTGACAATCCTTCTGGCTCTTTTAGTTTGATTTCCTTATCACAAGCCCATATTTCAAAGTCTGCATGCCAGTGCACAGGCCCTTTTGTTTCTGAAATTATATTTAGATGCAAAGTTGTTAAGACAAGATAGATAGTTACAAGAAAAACTGCAGCAACAACCAGGAAATATGTTATTTTTTTAGTTACTTCATTCATTCCCTTATGGAATAAAACAATAATTAAAATTAAAATGCCGAAAATAAAAGAACCATAGCCAAAAGCTTGCAATTGGCTCACAGGATAAAGCTCAGAATGATCCAGCATAAACTCCTCTTCGCCTTCATGGGAGAAAACAACATACACAGACAGAATTAATAGTATCGATGGCAATAAAATCAAAATTCCTTTTTTCATCAAAGACCATATTAAAAATGATATTATTTAAAATTTGCTATTTTGTAAAGTAAACCTGTAAAGTATACACCCAACAATAATGGTGGCAAACACGGGCTTTCTTCGTGAAAGCCCTACTCACAAAGG
>CAYIKX010000011.1:0-15347 GCA_964364025.1 uncultured Methanosarcinales archaeon | reverse complement strand
GATAAAAATAATAGGTAAAGGAAAGGACTATTGTTCATACAAAACTAAATGTGATTATCCACCAAAATGGGATGTTGATGAAATTGTAAGTGCGGTTAAAAAGCTGGTTTGAAAAATGAAACCATTTGTCATGATTCCAACCTACAACGAAAAAGAAAACATTAAGAATTTGATAGAAAAAATTCTAAGATTGAAAATTAATAATTTAAATATTGTTGTTGCTGATGACAACAGCCCTGATGGAACTTGGAAAATAGTAAAAAATATCTCAAGAAAAAATAAAAACATTCATCTTCTTTTAAGAAAAAAAGACAAAGGGAGAGGAGCGGCAGGAAGAGATGGCTTTATCTATTGCCTAAAGCATGGTGCAGATGTTGTTGTTGAGATGGATGCTGACATGTCACATGACCCTAGATATATACCATCAATGATTAAAGAATTAAAAAATGCTGACATAGTACTTGGCTCAAGAAGGGTGAAAGGCAGCAAGGAGATTGGAAGGAGCATTATGAGAAAGATAATAACATATTTTGCCAATTTATACATAAGGATGATATTGGGGTTAAAAGTCATTGACTGCAACTCAGGTTTCAGGTGTTTTAAAAGAGAGGTATTGGAAAAAATAAATCTGGAAAAGCTTGAGTCAAAAGGCCCTGCAATTGTCCAAGAGGTGTTGTTTAAAGCTCATCTAAAGGGCTTTAAAATAATAGAGATGCCAATTACATTCATTGACAGGACAAAAGGCAAATCAAAGCTTGGATTGCCACAGCTTGCAGCAGGCTACTTTATGGTTTTGAGATTAAAAATTCAGCAAATTTTTGGCATGATATAATTAAAAACAATAAAAATTATTAAAAAATCAAATGAAAATCGCAATATTAACCCCAACATTTTCTCACTATAGCGGAATAGACCGTGTTGTTGAGTTGCAGGCAATGGAATATAGCAATAAACATCATCAGGTTACTGTTTTTGCCCTTGAATCTACCATTAAGCCGAGAGATTTCAAGCTTGAAGTATTGGGAATGCCAAAGAGTTTGTTTCTGCAGCGATTATATAGGTTATTTTTCTTTCTTGATTTTAAAAAAATAAAAAATACTATTGAAAAATTAAAAGATTATGATATGGTTATTTCACATTTCTACCCAATGAACTGGATCGCTTATTGTGCAAAGAAAAAATACAATGTAAAGTATGTCTATCATAATCACGGCATTGGGTATAGCGAATTGTTTAGCAATATTTTTGAAAAAATTTATTTGAAATTATTTGTTTTTTTGAATAAGTTGTCATTAAAAAATGCTGATTCTGCCATTTCCATCAGCAAATTCGTGCAGAATAAATTGAAAAAAGAGACTGGATTGGAGAGCAGAGTTGTATACAACAAAATTGATAAAAAAAGATTCAATAAAAAAATCGATGGTGCTAAACTTAGAAAAAAATTGAATATAAAAAATAATGAAAAGCTTTTGCTTTTTGTCGGGAGATTGTCCCCGCATAAGAATGTACATACTTTATTGAGGATCTTTGATCTGGTTAATGAAAAAAACCCAAATGTAAGATTATTAGTAATAGGAAAGCCAACATTTCCAGGATATTTTAAAAAATTGGGGAAAATTGCAAACAGCAATGTAATTTTCAAGGAATTTGTTGACGATAAGGAACTTCCTTATTATTATGCAGCATCTGACTTGTATGTTACAGCTTCATTGTGGGAGGGCTTTAATTTGCCTGCTGCAGAAGCACAGGCATGCGGCAAAAAAGTTGTTGCCTTTAATGTGTGCTCGCATCCTGAAATTGTGAAAAACGGGATTTTGATAAATAAAGACAATTTAAAAGGATTTGCAGATGCAATAGTTAAATTACTAAGATGAATATCAAATTAAAAAGTCTAGACAAATACACAAAACTTTCAATCATAATAATCTTAATAGGAATCATTATAAGATTTTACCTTGCATCAGTCCATCATGTTGCTGGTGATGCCTGCTGGCAGCTTTCAAACTCAAGGTTTATTGCAGATAGCCTGAAATTGCCATTGTTTGAGCAGTTTGGAAGAGACGAGCCTTTTTGGCCACCTCCATTGTTTCACATTGTTGCAGCAGTTGTTTATTTAATATTTAAATCAGAATTTGCAGTCAAGATGATTTCTCCTGTTTTCGGCTCATTAACATTAGTATTGTTTTTAGTTATATCAAAAAAATTGTTTAATAAAAAAATTGCACTATATTCTTTAATATTTCTTGCATTCATACCATTACATTTGGATTACAGCGTATTCAGCTATATAGATGGAATGCTCACTTTTCTTGCTGTTTTAAGCGTTTATTTCGCATTAAAAAATAATGTGATAGGCGCGGGAATAGCATCAGGATTGGCGATACTGACAAAATATAATGGTATTTTTATTTTGCCAGTTTTGTTTTATGTTATTTATAATAATAACAAAAATAGAAGGATTTTCCTGAAAAAAATTTTCATATTATTTTTAATTTCAATCTTGCTCGGCTCAATATGGTTTATGAGGAACTGGAATTATCTTGGAAATCCTGTCTGGCCCTTTATGAATGATTTATTTGATGGCATTAAGGTAAAATCATTTGCAGAGTCTTCTGTCGGGGCTGTGAAGCTTTCAAACATCTTCAACATCAATGCTGTAAAATTTATTTACCTTGGGATTTTTGGAGTGCCTGACGGAAACATCAGCACATTGCACTTTTTTAATATACCATACATCAATATTCTTTTTGTCATATGGCTTTTGGGAACATTTATTTTTTCAATTCCTTTTGTTACAGGGATAATATCAAAAAAATTAAAACACAGGAAATTATTATTGATATGGATTGCAGCTTATATTATTTTAGTGCTTCTTTACGTTGTAAATGCAAGCTGGTCTGTTTCAAGGTTTTTGTTGCCTGCTTTTCCTGCCATAGCCTTAATTTGGGGGCATGGAATTGTAAACCTGAAAAATAAAACATTAAAAAATATGCTTGTATTCATTCTTGCATTAATTATTTTAGGCTTTATATTAACATCGTTCATAAAGATAAGTTTTGCTGCAAAGGCGTGGGATTTTTACAAGGAAGATTTTGAATGGGTTAAGCAAAATACAAAAAAAGATACAATTTTCCTTACTGGAAGTCAATGCATTTCTTACAACATTCAAAGACAAACCAATGCACTTGGAAAAGCTGACTATGCTTTTGTAAACCAGAACTTTAAATTGGACAGGCTGGCAATTTTTGGTGATGGATTGTTATCTGAGATAAAAGTCAAGGGAACAGCTGTTTATAACAATAATAAAACCAAAACAATGGTCTATAAAATAAATCAATCATAATATCCATCTTAGGATTTCAAACCCTTCTGCATGGCTGCAGTTGCTTTGCCCTCCTCTGAGCACAGCCATGGCTCTTATATGCTCTGGGCTTCTAAAAGATCTTACTTGAGATTTCATGAGCATGTAAGCCTTTATCTTCTTTTCTATATCAATTGGAACAAAATAGGTTATGTTTATTGGCTCGTGATCATTGTGATCCCAGAAAAAAACATGAGGTTGCTCGTAAGAAATCACCTTCTTTACAAAAAAAATTTGGTCATGAGGCCTTAAAGCTACGAGCGCTGCTCTGTGAACTTCCCTATGATCTTGATTATAGCATGGATGCGGTATAAAGACCATGTCAGGCTTAACCTCATTTAATATTTGCTCGAAAGGCTGTATAAAATCCCTTAGATTGTAATGGTTTACTTCATTGTTCAAGAGTTTGTACTTAAATCCTATAAACTTTCTTACAGCTTCAAGCTCTTCTATCCTGCCTTCCTTGCTTATATAAGACCTTTCTTCTACGCCACAATGAAGAACAAAGGTATTTTCATCAAGTATTCCACCACAGCCTAGCACTTCATCGTCTATGTGAGGCGCTATTATCAGTTTTTTGAATTGCTTAAGAGGACTATTCATTTTCTGTACTTGCCTTTTTTATATAAAGTCTTGTGTTGTTCTTGCATACAACATATGCATTTGGGTATGGATCTTGTAAGCATCTTATTTTATTGTAAAGCTCTGTTGCAGTGTAATTTTTGAAATCTTCCAGCTTTATCTCGCTCTGCTCAGGCTTTCTTCTTTTGTACATTGTAGCTTTTGAATTGTCTTGAGGCGTCATTTTTAAAGTTTTTCCATCTAAAATCGTGTTAAGTATATAAAAAAAGCCTTTCTTGCCTGTCTCTGAAATTCTGCTGAATATGTCTTTCAAATCGCCCTCAAGCGAGAATTTTTGTTGCCATATAATAGGCCCTGCATCAATTTCATTGTTCATCTTGAAATAAGTGACAGCACTTTCTTTCTCGCCATTTATTATTTGATTCTGTATTGGGCTGCCTCCTCTGTACTTTGGCAAAGAAGAAGGGTGGAGGCAAATGCAAAGGCAATTGTTAATTATCTCTGGCTTTATTATCCAGCTCCATCCTATGAAGAATACTGCAATTGGTTTTATTTTATAAAAATTTAATTTATCAAACTCTTTTGGGTCTTTTACCAGTATTATTTCCAGTTTATCATTATACTTATCTTTAACAAAATCATAAATCTCAAAAGCCCATTCCCTGTAGCCGCAAAAAACAATCTGTTTCATATTAAACCAAAAACCTTTTTGAAAATGTATATTTCTCAGTAAAAATTTTTAATATGTAATCATCGTCTATTTTTCTTAATTCTTGTGTTTGCTTTCTTTTTCTGAGAATTAAATTAAAATTGAGAAGAATCCAAAACAAGGCTCTTATTCTCGCAAATGCAACTGTAAAATTTCCGCTTGCTATGTTTTTTAAAACTGCAATCAAACGAACAAAAATTGCATAAGGCAAAAATTTGCACAAATTCCAAAATGACAATATTTTAAGCATTGTTGTCATCAAATTCCTTTCCAACAAAAATGCTCTCTTTGAATCTTCTACTGATTGCATTGTTGCTGAGTGCATATGGTAGACTATTGCATCAGGCACAAACATTACTTTTTTTCCCATCAGCCTTATCCTCAAGCCTAAGTCAAGGTCTTCTGCATAGATAAAATAATCAGGATCAAATAAATAGCCAAAATAGCCAGTAACCTCTTTTCTTATCATACCCATGCCAAGATAGGGTATTTCAATAATCTTATCATTTTTTGTGGCTGGCATGTGGCCGCTGTAGAATGCTCTTGAAACCCATGTGCCTCCTGACACCAAATCTTTGTTATAAAAATTAACAAATCGGGGAGCCGCCATTGCAATGCTTTTATCAGATTCGATAACTTTAACCATGTTGCCGATGCAATCTTTGGCTATTTCCATGTCATTATTCAAGAATAAGATATATTCTCCATTGCAATATTTCAAACCAGAGTTTATTCCTGAGTAGCCTAGATTTTTTTTGTTTGCAATTAATTTTACATTTTTATAATTATTCTTGATGAATTCTCGGCTCCCGTCACTCGAGTTATTATCGACAACAACAATTTCATAATTCTTGAACTGTGATTGTTTAATGGAATCTAGAATTATCTTCATCAAGTTCTTTCCATCATAATTAACTATTATAATTGAAACGAAGCTTTTTTTCATTTTTAGTTTAATAACATTAAGTTTTATTTTTTAAGTTGCATTTACCGAATTTCATAATGGTATTTAAAGATTGCTCTAGAACAAAGCATAGATAAAAGGGCTCAATGATGAACTCTGACCGACTACAATTAGGATGCCCACTAAAACAAGCATTATGGCAATTGGCAATAGCCACCACTTTTTCCTTTCCTTCATGAAATCCCATACATCCTTGAGCAGGTAAAATCTTCTTGGCATATTACAAACAAATTATTAACAAATATTTTAATCTTTCGCAATTTTCTCACTATCCCACATATCCTTAGGGTTATCTTCTCTTTTTATTAAGAATTTGTCCATCATAAGATAGTCAATCCCAGTGCCCATCATGCACTTGTATGCATCTGCTGGAGTGCATACAATTGGCTCTCCCCTTATGTTGAATGAAGTGTTGATTAAAATAGGAATGCCGCTTAATTTTTCAAATTCCTTAATTAGATTGTAATAAAGATAATTTTCCTCCTTTGATGTTGTCTGCAGTCTTCCAGTGCCATCAACATGCACTACACTAGGAACAAGTTTTTTCTTAGCCTCTTTGAATGGATATACAAAAAGCATAAAAGGCTCTTCATCCTTTTCAATCTCAAAGTAATCATGCACATCCTCTTTGCTTATTACAGGCGCAAATGGCCTGAAATGCTCCCTGTGCTTTACTTTCAGATTTAAAATATCCTTCATGTTCGGATTAGCTGCATTTGACAGAATACTTCTTGCCCCTAATGCCCTAGGCCCCCATTCCATTCTTCCCTGGAACCAACCAACAACATTGTTATTATAAATCAGGTTGGCAGCCAGCTTAACCAAGGCTGAATCATTTTTGAATGTTTTATAAGCAATCTTATTTTCATCCAGGAAATTTTTTATATATTCTGCTGAAAATGAAGGCCCTAAATAAGCTGATTTCATAGCATATTTTCTCTTGTTGCCAAAAATCACATTATAGATGTAAGCTGCAGCTCCAAGTGATGTGCCAGCGTCGCTTGCTGCCGGCTGCACCCATACATTCTTGAAAGGCGTATTTCTGGTAATTTTGCCGTTTGCAACGGAATTCAATGCAACACCGCCTGCCATGCAGAGATTTTTCATTTTTGTCTCATTGTAAAGATGATTCAGCATTTTAAAAATAATCTCTTCAGTTATTTTTTGCAGCGAAGCTGCTATGTCCTTATGCTTTTGTGTCATTTCCTCATTTGGCTTTCTTGCAGCTCCAAATTCCCCGATAAATTTTTTGCTCGGCATTGTTAGTTTGTAATGATAATCAAAATAACTCATGTCAAACTCTATGCTACCATCTTCCTTAATATCGACGACTTTCTTGAAATTTTCATAGTAAGTCGGCTTTCCGTATGCTACAAGGCCCATAGTCTTGTATTCCCCATCATTAACCCTAAACCCAAGATGTGCAGTTACAGTGCTGTACAGCAATCCGACAGAATTTGGAAATCTTAATTCCTTGAGAAGTGTTATTTTATTTCCCTTGCCATAGCCATAAGAGGCAGTTGCCCATTCCCCAACGCCATCAACTGTAAGGATAGCTGCCTCTTCATAAGGGCTTACTAAAAAGGCAGAAGCTGCATGAGCCAGATGATGCTCTATAAATAAAACATCCCCTTTGTACTTCAATCTTTTTCTTATGATTGAAGGGACCCTTAATTTTTCATTTAACCATGAGGGCAATGCCTTATAGAACGACCAAAAAGACCTTGGGAACATCTCAAGGTGCTGGCTCAGCAATCTTTCAAATTTCAGCAGCGGCTTTTCATAAAATCCTATGTAATCAACCTGGTCAATGGTTATATTTCCCTCTTTTAAGCAGTAATTAATGGCATTTACTGGAAAATCTATATCATGCTTTCTTCTGGTAAATCTTTCCTCTTCTGCTGCAGCTACAACAATTCCGTCCTTCATCAGACAGGCTGCTGCATCGTGGTAAAAACAAGAAATGCCAAGAATATTATTCATTTTTTCAAAAAGTCCTGTAATACTGTTCCAAAGGTTGTTTTGTTAATTTATGTTCGTGCCAATTTGAGCTTTTATTTTGTTTACTCAAAAATTCCTTATTTTTGAGTTCCCCAGAAACTTTGTTTCTGTAGGATTTAAGTTCCAAGAAGTGCTTGCCAAAAAGCTTCATAATTACTGAAACAATGCCTATGCCGATAAAATAAACCATGGCTAATAATACGAAATTTACAATAGATGAAACGAACTTTCCAATCGGCTCCAGAACTGACTTTATTCCAGCCCAAATCTTTTTTAGCATTGTTCTGGCAAATTCTATTTTATTTATAAACGTTATGGAAAAGTTAATTAAAGCGCTAGATTATACATTTTTTATATAAAAATAATATTAATTCGAGAGCGTTCAACTCTAGAAAATTTTATAAAGCAGCATAGGTTCTTTTAGCGAGTGAAAACTGTAACTATAGTCGGCTTAGGTTATGTTGGGCTGCCTCTTGCTTGTTTGTGCGCTGAGAAAGGTCATAATGTATATGGGCTTGATATAGAGCAAGAGAAAGTTGATTTGATAAATAAAGGAATTAGCCCGATTGATGACGAATATTTAATAAACAAATTAAAAAATTTAAAAAATAAAATACATGCAACAATCAATGCAAATGAGTGCATTCCTAATTCTGATATCGTGATTGTTTGTGTTCCTACCCCAGTTGACAGGAACAATTCGCCTGATTTGACTGCATTGATGACATCTGTATCAACTGTTTCAAAATTTGTCAGGCAAAATGCCCTTTTGGTTGTTGAATCAACTATTTACCCCGGTACAATTGAGGAGATTATAGTCCCAATATTAAAAAAGCAAAAGTTTGATGCATACAAAAACGACATTTTTGTTGCTCATTGCCCGGAAAGGATTGATCCAGGAAACAGGAAATGGACAATTGAGATTTTGCCAAGGGTTGTAGGCGGCATTACAAAAGAGGCAACAAAAAAAGCTGCTGAGTTTTATAGAAGTATTTTGGATGCAAATGTCCTAGAATTAAGCAGCGTGAAGGCTGCAGAAGCAACAAAAATTATGGAGAACACTTTCAGAGACGTTAATATTGCTTTTGTAAACGAGATGGCGCAAAGCTTTGACAAAGCAGGCATTGACGTTCTTGAAGTCATAAAAGGCGCTTCAACAAAGCCATTTGCATTTATGCCTCATTACCCTGGCGCTGGAGTCGGAGGGCATTGTATTAGCATTGACCCATATTATTTGATAGAGAAAGCAAAACAATTAGGATTTCACCATAAATTTCTTCTATTAGCACGTGAGATTAATAATAACATGCCCCACTATACAGTTGAGCTTCTTGAAAATGAATTAAAAAAATTGAAGAAAGCAATTAAAGGCGCAAAAGTAGGAGTGCTGGGCTTGGCTTACAAAGCAAATGTGGACGACATAAGGGAAAGCCCTGCATTTGAAGTAATAAATATCTTGAAGACAAAAGGAGCAGATGTCTTTGTTTTTGACCCTCATGTAAAGAAAGGAAGCAATGTAAGGGATTTGGATGAGTTGCTGGATAAAAGCGACTATCTTGTCTTGGTAACTGACCATAATGAATTCAAAAGCATGGATTTGGAGAAATTAAAAAAGCATAAAATATTGGCTGTTATAGACGGCAGAAATTGCCTGGACAAGGAAAAAATAAAATCCATGGAAATTTTATATCATGGGATTGGAAGAAGTTAGAAATGTAAAATCCGATAAAGTAAGTCTACTAAATAAATAAAGGTGTGTAAAATAAAAATTCTCATTACAGGCGGAGCAGGATTTATAGGAAGCAACTTTATAAGGCATTTGATTTCAAAAAATTCTAATATAGAAATTTTAAATCTTGACAAAATTACATATGCAGGCAACCTTGCGAATCTAAAAGACATAGAAAAAAATAGTAATTATACTTTTGTCAGGGGAGACATTTGCAACAAAGATTTAGTGAATAAGCTTTCAAAAAATTGCGATGCTATTATAAATTTTGCAGCTGAAACACATGTGGACAGGTCTATATTCAATGCTGAGCCATTCATAAAGACAGATATTGAAGGAACATATGTTTTGCTCGAAGCTGCAAGAAAATTTCAGATTAAAAAAGTTATTCAGATATCTACCGACGAGGTGTATGGAAGCATAGACAAGGGCTCCTTTAAGGAAAATGACTGCTTAAATCCAAATAGCCCGTATGCGTCAAGCAAGGCATCTGCAGATTTAATGGTTAAAGCATTTTATAAGACATTCGGGGTTCCAACTGTCATAATAAGGAGCACTAACAACTTTGGGCCTTACCAGCACCCAGAAAAGCTGATTCCGTTATTCATAACGAATTTAATTGAAAATAAAAAGGTGCCGCTTTATGGCAGAGGCACTAATGTAAGGGACTGGATTTATGTAGAAGACAACTGTGAAGCTATACGCTTTATATTAAACAAAGGGCTGCCTGGAGAAATTTATAATGTTGCAGGTGGCAATGAAAAGCAAAATATAGAAATAACAAGATTTATACTGAAATATTTAAAAAAAGAGGAGTCTTTTATAGAGCATGTGAAAGACAGGCCAGGGCACGACCTTAGATACTCATTAGATTGCACAAAATTAAAAAAACTTGGCTGGAATCCCAAATTTAGGTTTGAGGATGCAATGAAGAAAACCATTGAATGGTATAAAAATAACATGCAATGGTGGCAGAAAACAAAAAATGAAGATTCTGATTTTAGGGAAAAATGGTATGCTGGGTTGCGCGCTCAGAAAAGTATTTAAGAATTCAATATGCTTTAATAAAGGCGAGCTTGACATAACTAATCGGAAAAATGTAATGAAAAAGGTATTGGAAATAAAGCCTGATTTTGTCATCAATGCCGCTGCCTACACTGATGTTGATGGCAGTGAAAAGAATAAAGACATTGCATTCAAAACAAACGGCGAAGCGCTGAAATACCTGTCTGAAGCTTGCAGGAAATCAGGCTCGGCATTAATCCATATGAGCACAGATTACGTCTTTGATGGGGAAAGCAAAATTGGCTATACTGAAGATTCAAAAATAAATCCTATCAATTTATATGGAAAATCAAAAGCAAAGGGGGAATATTACATCAAGAAAAGCATGAAAAAATTTTATATTATAAGAACTTCCTGGATGTTTGGCGAAAAAGGAAGAAATTTTGTGAGTACAATTATAAGCCTTGGGAAGTGGCGAAAAGTCCTGAACGTAGTTGACGACCAAAAAGGTATTCCAACTTATGCTTACGACCTTGCGAGAGTTATAAAAAAAATTATTTATGATAAAAAGCCATATGGCATTTATCATGTAACAAATGGGGGAGTATGCACATGGTTTGATTTTGCAAAAAAAATCGTCGAGTATGCTGGGTTGAAAACAAAAGTTTATCCTATGAAAAGTGACAAGCTGAGAAGAGATGCTAAAAGGCCAAAAAACTCTGTGCTTGTAAACACAAAACTGGATTATAAAATAAGAAGCTGGAAGCCAGCTCTTAAACATTACATAGATAGCATACATTAAAAATGAAGGGTATAATCTTAGCAGGAGGATTCGGGACAAGATTAGGATTATTAACAAGAGTTACAAATAAGCATCTTTTGCCTGTTTATGATAAGCCTATGATTCTTCACCCTTTGCAAAAGCTATTGTCAGCAGGCATTAGAGACATCCTTATTGTATCCGGACCAGAGCATTCAGGACATTTTTTGAGATTGCTTGGCTCTGGTAGGGATTTCAAGGCAAAGTTTACTTATGAGCTCCAAGATGAAGCTGGAGGTATTGCACAAGCAATTGGGCTTGCTGAGGAATTTGCTGACAAGGAAAACATTGCAGTTATTTTAGGCGACAATATTTTTGAAGATGATTTCAGTAAAGACATAAAATCATTCAAGCAAGGGGCAAAAATTTTTCTTAAGAAAACTTCTGAAGCTAGGCGATTTGGAGTTGCTGAATTAAAGGGAGATAGAGTTGTATCCATACAAGAAAAGCCAAAAAAGCCCAAGAGCAGCTATGCTGTTACAGGCTTGTATCTTTATGATGCTAGTGTATTTGAATTTATCAGGACTTTAAATCCTTCTCTTCGTGGTGAATTAGAGGTTACAGACGTGAATAACAAGTATATAGAAATGGGCATGATGGGGTACTCCATACTTAAGGGATTCTGGACAGACGCCGGCACATACGATTCCTTGCTGAGAGCCTCTACTTTGGTTAAGAATATGTCAAATAAAAAATAAGATAGAAAAATAAAAAATCTAACTATAAAACAATTCTTCTTTTCCTAAATTTTCCTTGTACCAGTTAAAGGTCCTTTTGACGCCTTCCTGAATTCCAACAATAGGATTCCATCCAAGAGCCTTTAATTTTTCAATTGAGGGGATTCTTTTCATGATTTCTCTTTCCTTTGTCCTTGTATCCTTGCCAAATCCAACAATCTTTGGCTTTAGTTTTTTTCCTGAAATATTAATTATTAGTTCAGCGAGCTCTTTCATTGTAATCTGGTCTGTATTTGCAATGTTGTATGCTTCGCCTTTTGCGCCATTTTTCATTATAGTGCTTATGCCGCTGACAATATCATCGATAAAAGTAAAGCATCTCACCTGGCTTCCATCCCCAAAAACAATAGGCTGTTCATCGTTAAGCACTTTTTGCATGAATATTGCCATAACCCACTCAAACCCCTGCCCAGGCCCATAAACATTAAACAGCCTTACTGGGTTTATATCCATTCCATATTCCTGAACATATCCTTTTGCGTACATCTCTGCAGTCAGCTTGGAAACCCCGTAAATGCTTACAGGGCTTTTTTGGCTGTCTTCCCTGATTGGAATTTCCCTTGGCTCGCCATAAACCTCTGAAGAAGAGGTATATACAATTTTTTTAACATTTGTTCCAAGAGCGCATCTAAAGACATTTACAGTTCCATCTATGTTTACAGCTAAAGTGTTTAAGGGGTTTTTATCGGAATTCACAACTCCAAGCTCGGCAGCCAAGTGGTAAATGACATCGCAATCCCTCATTTCCCATCTCATGTCTTCAAGCACTGATTTTCTTACAAATTCAAGCTTTGGGTACGTAAATTTGATTGGTTTTATATCAATCACTTTGACATAGTTTCCTTCATTCAGAAGATGCTTGACTAATGTATGTCCGATAAATCCATTGCCTCCTGTGACCATTATTTTCATTTTAAGACAAGATTTTCTATTATATTTATAAAATTAACCAATAAAACAACTATATTTATTTTCAATATTGAATTTAATTATGTTTTATTATATTTATTTTCGTTATAGAAAAATATTCAATATGTTAATTTCTAGTCATCAGTTCCATCTTTTGCAACATTATGCCTAAGCTTCCATTCATCATTAACTTTTTTCCAGATTGTTGGCCTTCTGTACCTGTTTATAACTTCCCAGAAATGCTCTTCAGTAATACCAAGGTAATCAAGAAAATCCTTGAAATATGCATTTGTGAATTCACTATCGTATTTTTTAACAAGCATTACTCCTTCTTCTCTTGTTATGTGACCGCATCTTATGTCGCTGCTTGCTTCCCTGCTTGCCCTGCCATGCCCAAGTTTTATAAGAGCAAGATAGAAGTGCAAAGGGTCAAGCCTGTCATCTATGCTGAAAGCTTTTGTATAAGTGCCCTCGGTTCTTACAGGACTAGCCTCAAATCCAGTATTCTTTGCGCAATAGTAGAAATTTTCCTGAGGCACCCATAATTTGTAATATGACCACCAGTGCATCTGTATGTTCAATTTTTTGATTTCGGAAAGTGGAGGGGCCTTGTAGAATGTAAACTGGTAATTTTTCATATCCTCTTTCGAGAGTATGCCCATTTTGTAGCCTTCTTCTATAAGTTTGGAAGCGCCAGCTCCCTTATAGTAAAATTCTTCCCAGTCTTCAACTGATTCATAGGGCTTGTAGGCATTTTTCATTGAGCCTCCGTATTCAACCTCGCCATTTTCACCATAGAATATTAGCGGTATCTTGAACCTCAAAGCTATATGAAAGCAGTATGCCTTTTGCCCGTATACAAACGGCTCAAATGCGTCGCCTTTCAGCTCAAAAGCTATTCTGGCTAATTTTCTGTGTATGATACCGTTAGGCCATGCAACCAGGCCGTCAAATCCCGATTGAATGGAATTGTAATAATTTTGAAATCCTATATCAGTGTAAATGAATGGAGCCCAAGTAACAGTTAGAGGGTGCATACCATATTTATGCTTAAGCTGATGAGTAACAAGCATGCTGTCTTTGCCGCCGCTGCCTGGGACAACACAGTCAAAATTTCCATCTTTGGACCTGTGCTTGTTTAATAGCTTAATCAGCTCCTGCTCACGCTTTTTCCAGTCTATACCGCCGTGGAATTTTTTTTCAGCATATCTGCATGCGCTACACACGCCTTCCTTGTCAAATGTCGTCCTTGGGCGCTGATTCGATGTGACGCATTTTTTGCAGTATATTACCCTTTTAGGCAATTTGGTTAGCTGCCTGTCCTTTGTTTCAAACTTATATTTTTTTAATTTATCAAGGTCTATTTCAAGTTTTGGAAATTTGTATCTCACATTCATTTTTTGCACCTATTTTTGTTGCTTATGCTACTTTCACTGTTTTATTTTTTCTGGTATTAACCATGCTTATTTATATATTATGCTGATTGCAAAATTCCTTTAATATTCTCAGCCCTACTTCGCCGCTTTTTTCCGGATGGAATTGCGTGGCTGAAATATTGTCTCTTTGGATGACGGAGCAAAGTTCCTGGTTGCCATACTCTGTTGTTGCAACAATAACCTCTTTATCTTTTGGTACAGGGTAATAGGAATGCACAAAATAGACTTCGCTTTGTTCCCTGATTTTTTTTAGCAATGAATTTTTCCACTTCGATTTGCTTTTGCTGAACGAAGGTACTCTCAACGTATTCCAACCGATATGTGGCACTTTGTAGCCTGTTTCATTTTTTTTAGGCTGTCTAAGCTGGACAACCCTTCCCTTTATTAAATCAAGCCCTTTGTGAAGACCAAATTCTTCGCTCTCAGAAAAAAGCAACTGCATCCCAAGGCAAATTCCCAGTAGCGGCGTTCCCTCCTCGGCTTTTTTCTTTATGGGCTCTTCAAGTTTCTTGCTTTTGATTACTTTCATTCCATCGCCAAAAGCGCCAATGCCCGGCAATACTAGGCATTTTGAAGCCATTATATCCTGTGGCGTGTTGATTATTTTGGCCTTTTTGCCAATCTTCTCGAATGCTTTTGTCAGGCTCTTAAGATTATTTATGCCATAGTCTATTATGCCTACATCAGCCTTTGAAATATCTTTAATGGAATCTGTATTATTGTTTAATTTTGTTTTTTGTTGCTCTTTAGACATTTCTCTTATGTGTTTTAGTGTAAACTTATTGTAATCATCTATATCATATGTAATAATTCGATTCATAGTAACTGGTTTTGCCTTTACATTTGCGGATGCGACTTTCCTTATGTTAATTCCTTGTTTTGACAGAGCATTTTTAATCTGGGCTATTTCAATCTTGTTATAGTGCAGCAATGACGCTGTGGCAAGAGCAGGACTTGGCCGGCGGCGGGTTCTCGGATGTGGCCGACCCGCTAGGATGGAATGATTGACAAGTAAGATAAGGCTGATATAATCTTGGTGGAGGCACAAATGGCCGATACCAAGGAGACTAGGCTGGCAAGAGAGAAGCAGAGAC
>CAYIKX010000010.1:14336-16064 GCA_964364025.1 uncultured Methanosarcinales archaeon | reverse complement strand
TGTAGAATATTTGGATGAAGTGATTAAATTCAAAGATTGCTGGGAAAAAATATGGACAGGCAATAAATTTAGATTTGGCTCTAAAGCAAGCGACCTTGCTATTAAATACACCTTGCCTGTAATAAAAAAACTAAAAGCTAGTGTGCTATGGGATTTAGGGGCAGGAACTGGAAGGGACTCGGTCTTTTTTACGAAGTTCTGCAGAGAAGTGGTTTGTATTGAAATATCCAAAGCCGCCGCGGATACAATTAAAGAGCAAGCTAGCGAAAAAAATATTAAAAATATAAAGATTATTAACGATGATGTTTGGAGTGCTCTTAAAAAACAGAATAGCGTAAAGAATAATTTTGTTGATGTTGTGCATGCCCATTCTTTCCTACATTATACAAAATCGCTTATGACTAAAATTATGTTCTCAGAAATATTTGATTTATTAAGAAGAGGAGGGCATATTGTATTTGCTGTAAAAGGCAAAGGCGACCATCTGTTTAGAAAAGGAAAAAAGATATCCAAAGATGTTTGGGTCTATGAAGATGGACAAAGAAGAAAATTTTATGACGAAGCTGGTGTAGAAGAGATTTTAAACAAGACAAACTTTGAAATTGAACTGTTAAAAACAGAAAAGGAGTATTTTGACAATAAAATTTCTGAATTTGTTATAGGTATTTTAAGAAAACCTTAAGGCTCATTTATTATAATGAAAATTGCTTTAGTAAGTCATTTGTTTACACCCATTTCAGGTGGAGGAAGATCAATTTATTTATATAATCTAATTAAGGGTTTAAACCAAATTGGAGATAAAACAATTAAAATATGTCTCAAGCTTCAAGACGAACCTTCTTCTAGCGTAATTAAAGGTATTAAGATTTTGAAATTTCCCCAAAAACCATTAAACAAAAATTTGCTCAATGCTTATAATCATTTTAATAATATAATCTATAAAGGTTGTCATAACATAGCGCTTAATGAGAAAAATTTTTTGAACAACGGATATAATGAGTATTGTAAAATAAATTTTCAATTATCAAAATATCTGAACGAACTAGTGCAAAAACATAAAATTGATATTGTTCACATTCATGATTTTCAATTGCTTCTTGCCTATAAGTACATTAAGAAAGTTCCGTTAGTATTAACTTGGCATATTCCTTTTTCAGATTCAATTCCAAATAAATTGAAGCAATTTATAATCTGTCATATGAAAGAATACAACAAAGTTATTTTCTCTTGTAAAGTATACGCAAAATCTGCTGTAAGATCAGGCTTATCAAAAAATAAATTTAAAATAATCTATCCCATTACAAATACAAATCTATTCAAATCAAAGAAATATGGAAATAAATTAAAAAAATTATATAAGATACCCAAAGACTATAAAATTATATTATGCGTGCAAAGAATCGATGCAAAAAGTGGGCATGAACAGCTAATAAAAGTACTACCAAGAATAATCAAAAAATTTCCAAAAGTAAAACTTATGTTTGTTGGTGGCGTTCCTTTAGAAAATAAGTTACTCCGAGACTCAATTTACATAAAAAAGATTAAAAAATTAATAAGAAGTCTAAATTTGAAACAATATATAATCTTTACAGGACCTATTAAGCACGAAAAGCTTCCTATGTATTACAATTCTAGTGATATAGTTGCCTTAACCTCAAGGAATGAAGGATTTGGTTTAGCCGTGACAGAAGCAATGGCTTGTGGCAAGCCAATAATTGGCACAAATGT
>CAYIKX010000010.1:3616-14236 GCA_964364025.1 uncultured Methanosarcinales archaeon | reverse complement strand
CAAAAAATATTAAATTTTAATGTACCTGCTTTTCTTGCTGCGTTTGGAATTTTAGGTATAGCATTACTTCTAACAATATTACCAATATTGCAAAATATTTTTGCCGGTATTGTTTTAAATTTGGAAAGGCCTTTTAAAGAAAATGATATTGTAGAATATAATGGTGTGATATGTTTAGTTAAAGATATTATGCTTAGAAAAACAATTTTAAGGTCCATTGATGGAAAATTGATTACTGTTTCTAATATAAAGTTTGTTACTGGTGATATCATAAATTATAGCAAAGGAGAATTTCTTCGTATTGAATTGATAATGGACATAAAAAATGAACCAAATTATCAAAAAGCAATAGACATAATAAATAAAATGCTCCGTGAAGATCCTAATATTCTGCCACATGTTCCAAAAAAAGAACTCAACATTATACAAAAAATTTTTGCTATGCCAAAAAATCTAGCTGTATTAGAACCAAAAATTTTTATAAAGAGTGTAAATAAAGATAAAATAAACTTACAGATATGGTTCTGGATATGGGACATTCTTCGTAAAGAAATTATTGTTTCAAATTTCTATGAAACTTTAATGCAGGAGTTTAAAAACAATAAAATAAATTTTGGATAAAATATTTAAAGTTTAAAGGAATAATATACAGTTAATTTATTTTGACATTATGGCAGAAGCACTTGCATCATCAATAGAATTCCAGATGAGCTTGTTGACAACTATAATTACACCAATAGTTCTAAGGAATTGGCTTTATAAAAAAGTTCCAACATAGAGTATAAAGAATATCCCTGCTGTATTCAGCAGATAAGACAAAACTGTGAACATCTTAACAGATATATGCCTGTAAGCAGCCAACAATGTAACTCCAATTTCATCTGGCAAAGGCGACGCAATAATAAAGCCTGCAAAAACTGGCAGTAGGTATTTCTTTAGATGGTTTGAGATGCGCCCATTGAATTTCTTTACAAATCTTTCCTTTGAAAGTCTTTCAATTTCATCTTTAAAAGACACCCTTATGAAGCTGAAAATGAGCAAATCACTAACCAAAGCGCCAAAGCCGCCTATCAAGCCAGCTGCAATCAAGTTCTGCTCTTTTGCCATTATTAGCATTAAAGCAGTTGCAGGCGCTGCTGTAAATCCATAAGCGAACATTGCTCCTGCGATAAAGGTTCCAAAGTAACCGATTGAAAGTATAAATTCATTTAACGGCTGGTAAGTCCTGCCTGTAAATAGAAGGTAAGCTATTACGAATGTAATAAACAATAGCAAGAATTTCGGATAACCCATCAAATGCTTTCCTGCGCTCCTGAATCTATAGGCGTAGCTATTCATTTGCTATTCTATCAAAGAAGTATTATTTAAATGTTTGGTTTTGTATAGTGGTATAGAAAAAAGTATACTAGTTATAAACCGAAAGATTTATATAATACGTTTGTATTTTAATGTAATACATGAAGCATAGTGTTATTTTTGACAGTTCAAGCGCAATTTTGTTGGCTAAAATAAGTATTTTGGGCATTTTAGCTGAAAAAATTAATATTGTGTTTCCTGAATCAGTCAAAAAAGAAACGACAGCTAAAAAAGACAGTTTTGATTCAAAATTGATATTAACTTTAATTGAGCAAAACAAGCTAAAGATAATAAAAGTAAATATGCCAGGGGCAAATAAGTTGATGCGGGATTTTAATATAGGGGAAGGCGAAGCTGAAGCGATATTACTTGCGAAAAAGGAACAATGCGTAATATGCACTGATGATGGCCCTAGCATAAAAGCGTGCAAAATATTGGGCTTAAAATTTGCAACGGCAATTCATTTTTTAATACAATTTTATGAACAAGGTTTAATAGATAAGCCGATAGCGGTTGAAAAACTAAGATTATTGGAAAAATTCGGAAGATATGGCTATGAAATAATAAAGGACGCTAAAAACAAAATAGAAGGTGAATAAAATGTCAAAAATTATAACTTTGAGGTTAAAGGAAAAAGAGCTGGGATTTATAGAAGAAGTATCTAAAAAAGAGAATGAAGACAAGTCTTCTGCAGCGAGAAAACTAATTGATTATGGCTGGATGTACTTTGTTTTAAAAAATTACAAAGACGGAAAACTAAGCATAGGAAAAGCTGCAAAAGAGCTGAATTTGACAATAACGGAAACAATAGAGCTTTTGGCAGATTTGGGGATAAAGTCGCCAATAAGCTATGAGGATTATTTGGAAGGGTATAAGAATTTGAAAGGAGTGTTTTGATTTAATTATATCCTTAACTCCCTCTTCCACTGTCCGCAAACCATCTCAGTCTTTTCAGCAGCAATTCCTGTATATTTCTCTGGATTGTTGATAATTTCCAGTTGTCTTTTATTGAATTTTTTAAGATAGGATTTTATTGATTTATCTTTTTTAACTAATTCAATTAATGGTTTTTTTGTTAATTGAGCTTTTAAAGTCATTTCCCTCACATACTCATGTGCATCAGGATGCCCATTGGCAGCAAGCAGTATATACAAAGGCTCTGCAACAATCATATGCCTGTTCATTTCAAAGTTTCTCTGCATGTTTTCTTTATCCACAGCCAAGCCAGACATTACTCTTTCCATTCTAACTATAGAAACATAAAATCCGGCTAGAATTTCAGGTATAAATCTCATCGAGGCAGAATTAGTCAAATCCCTCTGGTGCTCTGACAGCTGGTCCATGTAAACAGTCATCATTCTCGGCATTATGGCTTTCCACATGCTTTTTACATTCTCAAAATTTATAGGATTTCTTTTCTGCGGCATTGTTGACGACCCTACTTGTTTTGCCTCGAAATATTCGCCTACCTCTCCAATTTCATTTCTCTGCAAGTGCCTCATGTCATCTGCCAAATCAGCTATTACGCCAAATGCAGAAACAATGCTGTTTAAGTAATCAGCCAGGAACTCCTGTTCGACAATCTGCGTTGAAATAGGAGAAGCTCTTAATCCAAGTTCATCCATAACTTGCTCTTCAAATTTTACTGGATTTTCGAAAAATAATGAAGATGAATTATAAGCTCCAATAGCGCCTGCCATTTTTCCCCTTAGATTATTTGAAGTTTTCCTTATTTTTAGAATAGAAGAGCCCAGCCTGCTTACATATTGCGCAATCGCAAAACCAAAAGTTATAGGCTCTGCATGCTGTCCATGCGTTCTTCCGATTTGCAAAGTATCTTTTTCCCTCAGTGCAAGATTTATAAGAGTTGATTCAAGTTTGAGCAATTCCTGCGCCAAAACATTGTTTGTAAATTCTTTGTATCTCAAAGCATCGGCAGTAGATATTATATCATAGCTTGTAGCAGTGAAATGGACAAATGGTTTTGCCTCTTCGCTTACCTTATTCCTGATGCAGTTTGCCAATGCCCTTATATTGTGCTTGATTCTGTCTTCTTCAGCATAAACCTGCTCCGGAGTAATTTGTTTGCATGCTTTTTCTATTTCATCCGCAGTTTTTTGTGAGCATATCTTATTCATTGCCAGCGCACTTGCAAGGGCAGATTCAACTTTTAAAGCATACTTGATAAAGGCTGATTCAGAAAGGTAAGGCTGCAATTTTTCAAATATCCTTTTGTTCCTCCCATAATATCTGAAATCAAGGGGGCTTATGGCATCAAACAGGTTTATTCTTTCAGAAACAGGATTGCTCTCAATCACTTTATCAAAATTGATTAATTGGAGTATTTGCTTTGTTAATTCATTTTCAAGATTCAATACAATAACTTTCCTATTTTTTTCGTTAATTTCCTTAACAATGCCATTTTTTTTAAAAACCTTGATGCAGGCGTGCGCTTTTGCAGGGGAGCATTTTATTCTTTCGGCAATCTCCCTTATATGCAAGCGTTCTTTTGATAGAAGTTCAAGAACCTGTATGTTGATTTTTGTGAAGATATTCGGCAGTTGCTCCATAAACTTGGAAAATCGTTCATTATTTATAAACTTTTCGATTTTTGAGACTAAATCGTTCATTATTTATATATTAATGCTCAACTTATCTTTTGCCAGAGTTATTTTTCCGCCGAAATGTTTGCTGCAGTTTTTCTTTATATTATTCTTGAGAACTTCGGGATAGAAATGAGTCAATATCAAATGCTTAACATTTGCCTTTGCCGCTATTCTGCCTGCCAAAGACGGAGTTAAATGCCCTTCGGCTTTTTTATCGTCGGGAAAAGAGCATTCTACAAGCAAAGTGTCAGCATCTTTTACGGCATTTATTGCTTCATTGCAGTAATCCGTATCTCCGGCGTACACAAGGGAATTTTTCTTATATTCTATCCTGTAAATTATGCTTTTTGTTGTGCTGCTGTGCTTTGTCTGGCAGGTTTTTATTTTAATATTGCCAATATTCATTATTGAATTTTTTAATTCTTTAACATTTATTCTAAAAAATAAGTTTGCTGGCTTTAATATTTTAGCAAGCAAAATATCATAATATTTCTTAAAACCTACAGGTCCATAAAGGTTTAATGCTCTTTTTCTTACTCCGCCATAATTATTGCTCCAGATTATTGCCCCTAAATCATTTATATGGTCGTTATGAAGATGGGTATAAAATATATGGTTTATATCAAACAAATCAGTTTTTATTTCCAATAATCTCCTTAGTGTTCCTGCGCCGCTGTCGAGCAGAAATTTTAGATTATCTATTTCCAGCAAATAAGCTGCATTGCTTCTTTCCAATAAAGGCGCTGCAGTTCCGCTCCCAAGGATGGTTAGTTTCATCTTACAAATTTCAAAATTTGTTTGTGAAGCTTATTGTTGGAGATAACAAATTTGTCTTTATGAGCATTCCATTTCCTTCCACTTAAATCTGTTATTTTCCCTCCTGCTTCTTCCACAATGAGAAATCCTGCTGCAACATCCCATTCATGTGTAGAATAAATAACAAAGCCATCACATTTTCCACAGGCTACAAGAAGCAAATCGTATATTGCAGAGCCAAAATTTCTTAAATCTATGGGTTTGTGGATAAATTTCTCAAGAAAACCTATTTTTTCTTTTCTGTTTGTGTAAGCATATTCAAAAGCTATAAATGAATGTACAAGATTTTTTCTATTGGAAACCTTTATCCTTTTTCCATTTAAGAAAGCGCCTTTTCCTTTTTCTGCAAATGCAGTCATTTTCAATAAGGGAAAATGCAGAACACCTAGAACAATTTCTTCCTTATATTCCAATGCTATAGATGTCCCAAACAGATGTATTCCGTGCAAAAAATTATGTGTTCCGTCTAGCGGATCGATAACCCACTTAAAATTGGATTTATTATCCAGAAAGGGCATTTCCTCTGAGAGAATGCTGTGTTTCGGAAAATTTTTCTTTATTATTCTTATTATGGCTTTGTTAGCTTCCAAATCCGCTTTTGAAACCAGGCTTTTGTTGGATTTTTCCTTTATTTTTTCATTTTTGCCGTAGTATTTCAAGAGAAGTTTGCCTGCTTGGGTGGCTGCCTGAAACATCACTCTTTTTTCTTTGGTTAAATTCATAAATAAATAAGAATTGAGGTATTATAAAAGGTTTTTGAAATTTAAGTAGCGATATTAACAAATGATATAGAGATGTATAAAGATTCGTTAGGTCTTCTTCCAAAACAGTATTGACCTGATCTCTCGAATAAGTCTAATTTTCTTAAGTGAACCTGTCTTGGCTTTATTAAATCTTCTATTGGCATAATTATTATTTGGCCATCTTCGTTGAGGTCTATTACAGCCATTCCATTCTGAATATTATTTTTTATAGCTTTGACAGCAGCAGCTCCAAGTTTTTGGCCAATGTAAGAGTCCGAGTACAAAGTTTCCCCACCACGAATATCATAAGTTGGTCGTTGGGTCTTGATATCTAACTTCTTTGTGTGATGAGTAATTCGTGGATCATTTTTAAGTTGATCATAGACTATTTTTGCTAGAACATCTCCAATGCCGCCCAATTTCCCATGGCCAAAACTATCTTTGCCATGGTTAAGGTATACTTTTTCTCCTGTACGCGGATTTGGTGTTCCTTCTGCTATGACTATCATCACATAAGTTCTTCCATTGTGCTGTCTTGCTCTCTCATCATATCTATCAGCAATGAAGTTTACAAGATAGTCCAAATCGATTGGTATCTCTGGTATAAGAATAACATCCGCTCCGGAAGCAATTGCAGCCTTAAATGCGACTCTGCCAACATCTCTCCCAAACAATTCCACAAAACCTATACTCCTGTTTGATTTCAGCACAGGAATAAAATCTTCTATTACTCCTCTGGACCTGTTAATAGCCGTGTCTAGGCCTAAGCTATAAGTCTGCAAATCCCCATCCATTGTTTTAGGAATCCCAACAAAAGTTATGGAATCACCATAATCCCTAACTAGCTTGGGTACCACACTTAATGTGTCATCGCCACCGCACACAATAATAGCTTCCAACCCAGCTTTTTTTGCATTTTCTATTACCCTCGCTGAAACATTTGCTTTTTTTAATTCTTCACCATTTAAATTTTCAGTAAAATTATAGGGGTTTGTCCTAGTAGTGCCTAATATTGTGCCAGTCTCGGAATGTATGCCAAGCACATCCGAAACTCTCAAAGGCACCCTATCATCATAGATAGCACCTTCCCAGCCATTTCTTATGCCGTCTACTTCCCACCCCTCATGAATCGCAAATAGAACTGCAGCTTCTATTGCAGCATTTAAGCCACCGCAATCGCCGCCACCAGTTAGAATTCCAATCTTTTTAACCAAGTTTGTCACCTTATTTTAAACGCTTGAGGATTTTTATCCTGTTTAAATAAATTTCTAATAAAAATTGAAAATTTAGTTACCAAACAATTACGATTTTATCAAAATTTTCCTCAAATTCCCCTCAATCCTTTCCAAAACACTTCCATTCTCTGCCTCAAAAAGCTTTCCAGTTATCATCTCATAAGCTGTTATGTATCTTTTCGCTGCCTCTATTTTTACATCATCTGGAATTTGAGGAATTGGACCTTCTCCGATAAATCCTTTATTTGCAAGATACTGCCTTACATATTCCTTGTCAAGCTTTTGCGGTTCTTGTCCTTTGGAAAACGTCTCCTTATAACTATCTTTGATCCAGAATCTTGAAGAGTCAGGAGTGTGAATTTCATCAATTAGAACTAATTTGCCATCATGCAAGCCAAACTCATATTTTGTGTCTACCAGAATAAGATTGTTTTTAGCAATTAATCTTGTTCCATATTCAAACAATTTCAAAACTGCTTTTTCCATCTGCCTGTAGGTTTTTTCTTCAACAAGCCCTCTTTTTATTATTTTTTCGCCTGAAATCAACTCGTCATGCTTGCCATGCCCTGCTTTCGTCGTTGGAGTTATAATTGGCTTTTTGAGTTTTTGATTTTTTCTTAAACCCTCTGGCAAAATATTGCCGCAATAATTTCTAATGCCTCTCTTATAATTATACCAAGCAGATGTTGTTGTTACACCAGTTATATAACCCCTCACAACCATCTCAACTGGAATTAGTTCGCATTCCTTTACAAGCATAACGTTCGGATCAGGAACGCTAAGCAGATGATTATCAATAATCTTTTTTGTTTTCTTAAACCAGAATGCAGCTGTTTGATTTAGCACTTGTCCTTTGAATGGTATTGTGCACAAAACCCTGTCAAAAGCGGAAATCCTGTCTGTTGTTATCATAACTCTTTTTCCATTAAAAGAATAATTATCTCTGACTTTGCCTTCATATTTCTTGCCAAATTTGAAATTGGTTTTATTTAGAGTATATTTCAATTGGTTTTTTAAGATGGTGTTTGAGAGCATTTTAAATTTAGGTTAATAGCTAGTTTTTAAAGTTTTTTCTTTGTTTTTGAATATGAAGATTAATGTTTGTCATTTTTTACAAAGTAATTCATAAAGAGCGCCGCGGCTGGGATTTTCACCCAAAAGCAAATCCTTTTAAGATTTGAACCCAGGTGCCATTTCTGGCAGGAGGTTCTCACGCTCCCGCACTTCCAGATTGTGCGACCGCAGCATAGCAAAGTTTAAATACTTGACTAATTAATCATTGAATTGAGGTTCTCAGGCTTCTGTACCGCCAGATTGGGCGGCTTTTATTTTTCTTTAAAAAGGTAAGAACTTCTCCTTTAAATATCTCACGCGCACAAATGTCCAGTGTCCATTGCTACTGGAATATATATTTGTAACAATACAAATCAGAAAATTTTCAATCACTTATTTGCATCCAAAACCTTTTTCCCCATTTCTCTCCTGTACATTGTCAATAATTCCTCATATTCATTGTCAATATTCAAAATCTCAACTGCTGCAACTGCCGCATTAGCTCCGTTATTCAACCCGACCCACAAGCCATGATTAGTGTGCTTCAAGAAATTCAAGGCAGATTCTGCTTTGTCATCTTTTTCTAAGAGCAATGGACAGTAAATCACTAATTCATCTTTCTTTTCAACAGGCTCATCAAAATACGTGAATTCAATATTAATTGTTTTTGGGTTTGGTTTATTGTCAAAAATTGGCACAATGTTAAATTTTTTCAACGTTTCAACTGCTTTTTTCACAGCATCATTATTTTTGTCACCAATTATTGTGACACTTTCATATTTTTTGAGCATCTTTGCGCAGTTTTCTGCAGCAACATTTCCTTTGCCAACACCTACTGCTAAAACTGGCACTCCAGAAGGCATTTGCGCAATTGAAAGCAAGGCATCCAAGCCCTGATAGTTGCCTTCGCACGGCACTCCAATAACTGGTCTTAAAACCTTGGCTGCAACTACTCCAGGCAAATGGGCTGCCAAACCAGCGCCTGCAATCACAACAGCATAATCATTTTTTAAAGTCTCGTCAACATCGTCTGGAGTCTTATGGGCAGAGCTAATTCTTAAATCAAAATCAACTTTTAATTTTTTAAAAGCAGACGCTATTTGGTTGTAAACTTTTTCATCGCTTTTTGAGCCAAAAATTATCAATGCTTTTTTCATGCAATCACCTTACAAAATCATAAACTCCTGATAATGTTCATTAACTAATAATTCCCATGCCGCTTTTTCTGCAATTTTTCTTGCTTCCTTTTCATCTGCCTCTATCGAAAGCGACCATAATATTGCTTTTTCAATTTTTTTGATATTGTCAAAACCCAACCTGTTTTTTAATGTTGCTAATAAACCGCTTCCATCATCATTTATATTCTTTACTGAAAGTTTTATATTATTATCTTTTACGATTGAAAAATCAAAAGAGTGCTTGTTTGCATTAACTAAAATATCAACTTTGGATATTTTTTCCCTGAATTTTTCTTCGTCTCCTTCAATTGAAAATTTATAATAATCAGCTCTTTTGATGTCTTTTATTTTATTAAAGCCTAGCTTTTGAAGCGTCTGCAATGCAGTGATTGCAGTAGTGTCAGGGACTTTCAGGCTTACAATCATTTCAATTGTTTTTGGCATTTTGCTTTTGCTGGGTGTTTAATCAGTCGGATAATTAACTTTAGATCTGTAATGTTGGTCTGGACTACCATTATAAGCATCAAGCACATCTTTATAATATGCCGTAATTACTGCAGTAGGATAGCGTTTTTGGCATCTGGCTAATTGTTTAATCATTGCATCCTTTAATTCTTGCTTCTTATCAGAATCGTATTCTTGCCTAAGTTGAAGTAATCTTGCTTCTAAATCAGTAGGCCTATCTGTTGAATGTGATTGTTTTATGCGCCATAATATGGACACCATCCAACTCGGAATCTTTAGAGCTGCTTGCATTTTATCTTACCTGTTAAATACCAGATCGCATATAGGGCAGTCCTTCCCTGCGCAATAAATATTCAGATTTTAATTTTGTAATGTCTACGCCTCTTTCTCCATAAAATTCCAATAAATATTGTATGTCCCTGTCAGCTGTGATTCTCCCTGCTGGATTTGATTCGTTACTTAACTGCATCATTAGTCCCCTAATAAGAGGTTTGTCAGCTTCGGGTATGCCCTTTAATGTTCCGGCCTTTAGATTTTGTTCGGGATATTCTGGTTTTTTTTCGATTGGTGGTTTTACTTGTGATAATACTACATTTACAATACCATCTAAGCCAAAAATCCTTCTTACCATTCTATTTCTCATAAAATCTCCTCCTCAATATATCTCTTCATCGAGTCAAATATCAATCGTGCAGGCGCTGGCTTTTCAAATTCCAGTATATTGCCGCTTGCCTTGTTCTTCAAATCCGTTATGTCCGGCAATTGCCTTATAAAAGACGCCCTTTCAGGATGCGGCATGATTGCCAATACATTTCCTTTCTTATTGCATATTGCAGCAATATTGTACATTGCCCCGTTTGGATTTGTTGGAAAGCTTTCTTCTATTATGCCGTCCTTTGTGGAGTATCTAAAAATAATTTGCTTGTTTTTTATAAGCTTGTCAAGCAATTCCTCGTCTTTTGTTGTGAATCTTCCTTCCCCATGCGCAATTGGAATTGGAATAACCTGATTTTTGTCAACAAATTTAGTAAAAGCGCAATTGTTTTTTTCCTGTTCTGCCCTGATATAAACCCAGACGCAATAATATCCGCTGATTAATGGATTTTTATTAGGAGCCAAAGCCATCTCTACCTTATTTTTCAAGCCAGGAATCATACTGCATTCAACT
>CAYIKX010000010.1:0-3606 GCA_964364025.1 uncultured Methanosarcinales archaeon | reverse complement strand
CAACTAATGCCTGGGCGCCATTGCATATGCCTAAAACTGGCTTGCCATTTTCCGCTTCTTTTTTTATGATGCCAAAAATAGGATCTTTCGCCATTATGACTCCGGCTCTTATCCTGTCTTCATAGCCCCAGCCGCCTGGAATAACAAAACCATCGTATTTGGCAACTTCCTTTCTTTCATTCCATCTTACGATTTTGCCACCCATCCCAGTTGCCAGAACAGCCTTTAGCGATTCCTCTTCGCAATTGTTGCCTGGAAAGTAAATGACTGCAATGTTTGGTTTTTTTGTCGGCATTTTTTATTTATTTTATCCTTGCATCCTTAATCTTATTCAAGCGCCTCCACAAATCCCGTTGTCCACGCTTCTTTTAATTTTGAAATCGGCAAATCAATGATTTTTTTATTATTTTTAGTTATTATCAAATTTTTTCCTTTTGTTTTTCCCAATTCAACCATGTTTATTTTGTAAAATTTAAACAATGTTTTCAATTTCTCAATCTTTTCATCTTCAACTTCAAAAACAAATCCCGATGTTTCCGAAAACAATGCCTTGTCTGCTCTCAAATTAGTAAAGCCGAGGTTTATCTCTGCCCCAACCTCTCCATCTGCATCTCCGCCTAAAACCATTTCTGAAATGGTGGTAGCTAAGCCGCCATCTGAGATGTCGTGGCAGGACAACAATAAACCAGCATTTATCGCATCAATAATTACATAAATTATATTCCTCTCTTTCTCAAAATCAATTATAGGAACAACTGCTCCTAATTCATTATTAACATCATAATAAACTGAGCCGCCTAATTCGTCTTTCCTGTCGCCTATCAAAAACAAGGTTGAATTTTCCTTCTTGAGCTTCATGGTTATTGCCTTGCTGTAGTCTTTCAAAATCCCAATGCAGGCTACTATCGGGCTTGGGTCAATTGCCCTGCCAGAAGCAGATTCATTGTAAAAGCTTACATTCCCGGAAATTACTGGCACTGCGCGCTTTGTCCCCTTATAAAATAAATTCTTTGCAGCATCTGCAATTCCCCTCACACCTTCATAAAAATCATAAAACGCCTCGGGCTTTTCAGGATTGCCATAATTCAGGCAGTCCGTCAAAGCGCTTGGCACAGCGCCGACAGCAGCGACATTTCTCATGCTTTCAGCAACTGCATTTACAGCCCCCCAATAAGGATCTATATTGCAAAATCTGGGATTGCAGTCTGCTTTTAACGCAACTGCAAAAGAGCTATTATCAACGCATTTCATTACACCAGCATCTGCATATCCAGTTTCTATAACAGCATTGACCATAACACTTGTGTCGTAATGCCTGTACGCCTTTGCCTTGCTTGCTACATTAGGATGCTTCAAAACAGAAAGCAGGGCTTTGTTGTAATCACCTGGCTCTTTAAGATTCGGCTCTTTAAAATTCCTTTTTGGCGCTTTTTTGCTTCTTTCATATTTAATGCCCTGGGTTACAACTTTGATTGGAACATTGCATACAACTTTACCTTCATGCCGTAAAACATAATCCTGCTGTTTTGTAACCTTGCCAATAACAAAAGCCCCTGCTCCCAAACTTATATTTGGCAGCTCAAAATCCTCGTTATAAATTTTTAATAATACTCTTGTGAATTCAGGCGGGCAAATCCACGTAAATCTTTCCTGTGTTTCAGAGCAGGCAATAATGTAAGGGGGCAGATTATTCATTGAAACATTCACTTTGCTTAAATCAATGTCTGCTCCAAAGTCTGCATCTGAGCATAATTCAGAAGTGCTGCACATTATGCCGCCTGCACCCATGTCCTTGAAGCCAAGCTCGATGCCTTTTTCCCTTGCCTCCTCAAAAACTGCATAAGATGCCCTTATTATTACATTTTTCAAAAAAGGATCTGGAACCTGAACTGCCCCTCGATTGCTTTCCCTGTCTTTCTCATCTAAAATCAAAGAAGCAAATGCAGCTCCTCCAAAACCAGAATTGTCTGTTGCTTTTCCAACAATTATAATGTCATAGCCTTCTGCATTTTTTGGAGCATAGCTGTGAATTATGTCTTTTTCTTTGACAATGCCCAAGCAAACAACATTAACCAAACAATTTTCATCAAAAGAGTCATTAAAATAAATATCACCGCAAATATTTGGAATGCCTACTGCATCACCATAGCCTGCAATTCCATTAATGACTTCATTTGTTATGTATCTTACTTTATTTTTGTTCTTGCCAAATGGATTTCCAAACCTTAATGGATCTGCTATTGCAATTATTTTTGCTCCCATGCAAAGCACATCTCTTATAATGCCTCCAACACCAGTAGCAGCCCCTTCATAAGGCACAACTTGGCTTGGATGGTTATGGCTTTCATGGCTTACAACAATGCCATAGCGTTCACCATTAATATAGCCAAGCTCTACAATCCCAGAATCTTCTACAGGGCCAAGAATCACATTAGGTGCTTGGGTCGGCAATAAAGCCTTCAACACGCTTCTGCTGCTTTTATATGAGCTGTGCTCGCTCCATTGCGTGTTGAAAATATAAAGCTCTGTGAGAGTTGGGTTTCTTCCGATAAGCTCAACTACTTTTCTAGCTTCAAAAACGCTTAGAGAAATAGCATTCTTTCTCAAAAATTCAGAAAGCCCTTTGTCAGGCATGCCCTTTATATCAATAAAATCGACGTCAACACCGCCCATCTTCCCACAATGTTTTGAATAGGTTGGTGATTTATATAGGTTTTGGTAAGCGAGATTATATTATTTCGCCAATCATATAAATAGAGCCTGTTACAACAACTAAATCATTTTTGCCAGCAATTTTATTTGCATAATTTAATGCATTCTTTGGATTGGTTATTATTTTTGTGTTTATTTTTTTATTTTTATTTATTTTATTGAAAATATTTAATAATTGTTGCGGTTCTGCTGCTTTTTCATTTTTTGATTTTGTAAATATTATTGTTGATATTAATGGATTTATGATTTTGAATATCATTTCAATATTCTTATCATTTTGAATTCCTATAACAAAAATGAAATTTTTAATATTTTTTTGTCTTTTTATTAGAATCAATTCCTTTTTCAAAACTCGAAAACAATCAGGATTATGGGCAGCGTCAACAAGAATATTCTTTGAGATAAACTGAAGTCTTGCAGGCCATTGCGTTTTTTTAAGTCCATTCATTATTTGATTTTTATTAAGATTAATTTGATAAGATTTTTTTAGTATATTTATTGTTGTTAATGCAATATCCTTATTTTTTTGTTGGAATGCACCATTTAAGTATTTGAATTTAACATTTGGATATTTTTTTGTTGTTATTAATTCTGCATCTCTCTCTTTTGCAATTTTTTTTATCATTTCCAATGCTTTGCCTTTTGCACCTGTAACAACAGGCACATTATTCTTTATAATTCCTGCTTTTTCAAAAGCAATCTTTTCAATTTTTCTTCCCAGAATTTCCGTATGTTCAAATCCAATATTAGTAATAACTGAAACTAAAGGTTTAACTACATTTGTTGCATCAAGCCTGCCGCCTAAGCCAACTTCTAAAACAGCAAAGTCAACATTTTTATCTTCGAAATAAAGAAAAGCCATTGCAGTTGTTATCTCAAAAAAACTTTGGTTTG